>NZ_JAWPOL010000027.1:0-54295 GCF_033391095.1 Vibrio sp. Vb0667
CTACACGTTGGTTTTAGTGTTTAAGGTGGTATGCGGCGGCTTTTGTATTGCGTTGCTCACCCCTTAACAGGGCGTTATGTTGTCAAAGATTAAGTATGAAGATTTTAATATTATTTATAGCGGCATTATTGTCTGGCTGTGCTGGTTTAATTGAAAGTGCTAGTTCCCCAAATTATCGAGAACACAAAGCTCGGGACAGTGTATCGCCTAGGAATCATAAAGGTTCAAGGAAAAACAAATTAGTCGGTACTGTTGTACTCACGTTTAATATTAATAGTCAGGGTGATGTGATTGACATAATAGTTACTGATTCTGTACCTAAAGGAGTATTCGATGCTGAAGCTGTGCGAATATTATCAAAACGGAAGTATGCGCCTTCCGAAAAAGGGGAAACTGGCCCTAAAAAAGCTAAGTTCGAGTTTAAAATTTGACACATAACAAACTGCTTAAGAGGGATTCGCAACGCGTGGCATTTTTGCTATGCGTTGATTTTAGTGCTTAAGGTGGTATGCGGCGGCTTTTGTATTGCGTTGCTCACCCCTTAGCAGGGCGTTATGTGCAACGAGGTTAAATGCACCTTGAGTATGTAGTAATATTAGTTTTGTGGCGTACTCTGGGAAAGAAATAATGAAGTGTGGTATTAAGTTTGAGCTTTTAGTTCAATCTCTTTACGAAGAAATGTTACTAGAGGATGAGCAAAAAATCGACATCAGGCACAATCAGAAAGTGCAAGGAGCCTCTGGTCAGAAGCATCAAATTGATTTGCTCTGGCACACGACTGTTGCTGGGGTGAAGCAAATAGTTTTAGTTGAATGCAAAGATTATAAATCTAAGGTTTCCATTTCCAAAATTCGTGATTTCTATGGTGTAGTTCAGGACGTTCCCGGTAGCATAGGTGTTTTTGTCTGTTCAAGTTCATATCAAAAAGGGGCTATAACGTATGCTGAATCTAAAGGGATTCAACTTTTTTCTGTTGAATCAATCATAGAATCACAACGTTGCTATACATCTATCCTTACAGATTTTAAATTCTATCACGTCAGTACACCGGTTATAGAGCCTTTGGTTGATATCGAGTGGTTCAGAAAAAATTATGACCAAACGGTTCTTTCTATCTTTGAACACGCTAATAGTGTTCGAGTTATCGACTCAAAACACCAATTAATAGCAACAAGCGAAGATATTGTTAAAAATATAGATCGTTCTAAACCTGATGGTAACTATGAACAGTATGTCGAATATAAAGATGCATACATCCAAATATCTGGAGGAGAATGTCCCTTAATAAAAATCAAGGGTGTGACAATAAAGTACTCGCTTTATACAACGCGACACGCAGATGAAATACGGTTGCTAGCTAGGTATATCGTAAAAAATGTCATCAGTGAGGCTGAGCGCTATTTAGGCAAAATCGTACAACGAACGTAGCACATAACAAAGCGTTTAAGACGGATTCACAACGCTCGGCATTTTTGGTTTGAATCAGCTTTAGTGTTTACGGCACAATAGTTTAGGTTGGGGGGCTGCGTTGTTCACCACTTAACGCAGCGTTATGCCTCCGAGTGCATCAGGAATAGATAGATGAAACAACATGAAATAGAACAAAAAACTTACATACTGCTCAATGGCATAGAAGTTAGCTCAGATATATTACTTTCCGATAGTATGAAGTTGATGCCCGCAGACACATCGCACCTTGATTTTAATACAGCGCTTTCAGCATGCTCGCAAGCGGATGACATAGCTGTTGTTGCAGCATTTATCCCTAGGATTACTGCTCAGCTTGAAATAAAAGCGGCTACACAAAAAGATCTAGCAATTAAAGCTTGGAACTCTTCGTGGGATATACTTCTACTTAGTGCTATCTTCAACTCTGAGATAGGGTTTAATCTTCAATCGAGTTCGGAAGCAAGTCTAATCTCTGAAAAAACTAATCTGCGTGCGACGAACCTATACTTTAAAGGTTTAACTCAAGCTTTACCGTATCAGTTGAGTGCCGAAGACACTGAATGGGTTATAAATCACTTTCATGACGCTCGATTACTATTGGATAATGATAAATTTCAAACGGCTGTACATTGTTTAGCATCTTATAGGTGGCACTCCATGCCAAGAATACAGATGGCTGTTCTATGGGCTGGTATTGAGGGGATGTTTGGGGCTACCTCTGAAATTAGGTTTCGAATTAGCCTTTATATAGCACGTTTTCTTCATCCTAATGATAGTGATTTACGAAAGGAAAAATTTGAACAGGTAAAAAAATTATATAATTCAAGGTCATCTGCAGTCCATGGCTCAAAGACTAAAGGCGATCTTGCACAATCTGTGGGTGTTTCAGCTGAGATTCTGCGAGATCTTATTCGTCAAACTGTATTACATAAAGCACTACCTAAAGAAAATGAGCTTGTGCCATAAATATTAGAGGCATAACAAAGCATTTAAGAGTGATTCTCAACGCTTGGCATTTTTCATTCCATCGTTGAGTATTGTGTTTACGGTGGCATGGTTAAGTTTTGTGGTCGCGTTGTTCACACCTTAATGCGGCGTTATGTGCTTTGGTGGAAATGAATATGGAAATCACAATCAGGCGTATTGAAACAGAAAGCATTGAGGGCAAAAGTATATTCGAGACTCTGTTCAAAGAGTATCTATCTGGATTCTCAGTTGAACTAGATCTCTCAGTAATTGCTCAGCTATTTGCGTTGCCTTATTTCCACGGATTTATCAGTTTTGTCGACAATAAGCCTGCTGGTTTTGCAGTTTGCTTTGAATCGTTCTCAACTTATCGTGCGCAAAGAGTGATGAATATCCATGATTTTATGGTGTCGGACAACTTTCGTGGTAAGGGTGTTGGCAAGGCGCAACTGAACGGTATCGAACAGTATTGTCGTGATAATGATTACCTCAAAATCACATTAGAGGTCGGTGATGATAATTTTGCAGCTAAAAAGCTCTACAGCTCATTGGACTACGAAGATTACAGAGTAGTTTTGAAAGGGCAGCAGCATTGGCAAAAGTACCTCAATTAGCACGCACATAACAAACTGTTCAAGAGGGATTCGCAACGCGTGGCATTTTCACTATGCGTTGGTTTTAGTGTTTAAGGTGGTATGCGGCGGCATCGGTATTGCGTTGCTCACCCCTTAACAGGGCGTTATGTGCTAGGAGTAAAAATGAGTATTCCAGAAAAATTATATAAATATGAATCTGTTAGTGTGCAGTCACTATTGAATCTAAAAACTCAAACGGTGTATTTCGCTCCTCCATCGGGTTTCAATGATCCCTATGATTGCGCTATTAAGGCTCAAGTTGAAGAGCCTTCGACAGAAGAGCTCGAACAGCTCAAAAGCATCTTTTTAACTAAGCCTTGGCCTGCCCATGTACTCGACAAACTTGCGTCGACACCAACAGAAGAGTTGCGCCCCATGTTAATGAGAGCAACGAGAGAAGCAAATGAACAAGTAATAGATAAGTTTATCGAAAACCGAGGTGTATCGTGTTTTTCTGAAGTAAATGATGAGTTGTTAATGTGGGCTCATTATTCCGATAAATATACTGGTTTTTGCCTTGAGTTTGCTACAGACAATGAATTGTTCTCAAAAGCCAATAAAGTTAAATATGTCGATGAACTTCCAAAGCTAAATGCGTTAAGTACTTATGGCATAAACGATCGCTCAGATGTACTTGAACTTTACTGTACGAAGTCAACATCTTGGAAGTATGAAAGAGAGTGGCGTTGTATTCATAACGAAGCTGGGACGGCATATACATACCCAAGAGAGGCACTGACAGGTGTTTACTTTGGCCCAAATATTAATCCAGATATGATCGAAATTATCTGTTTAATTTTACAAGGACAGAATCCAACGGTTAGATTTTGGCGAGGTAAACGCAGTGAAGTTAGCTTTAAAGTTGAGTTCGAGGAGTTTTTTTATACATCGTCACTGAAAGCTGAAGAGCTTGGGCTACGCACATAACAAACAATTTAAGAGGGATTCCCAACGCTTGGCATTTTTCATTCCATCGTTGGGTTATGTGATTACGGTGGTATGGTTGAATTTCGTGGTAGCGTTGCTCACCCCTTAATTGGGCGTTATACGATTTAATTTGAAGCATGAGAGATTCTTAGCAGAAATGGAAAAAATACCAGAATTAGATACTTCAAAACAGGATTGGGCTACAGAGTTTCTAGCGAATACTGACAGTGTCTCTACATTTATATTACCAGCATCAATCTCGGGAAAGTCTCTTTCGGAATATATCGCTGGTTTAAGTAATACAAATGGTGGATGTATTCTGGTTGGCGCATACTCTGAATTTGGTCTAGGCTCTGGGTTCCAAAACGTATCTCCGGAACTAATTAGAGATGCGGTCGAGCGCCTCACAAATGTCCCACACGACATCGAAGAGCATACTCCAAGATTCCAGACAGTTTACTTATTAAAAGTGTACCAATCTGAATCATTAGCCTTGTCTGATGGTAGAGCTTTCATTATCAAAGACGGTAAACCTATGTTAATGCCAGAAAAAACGTTGCTTAATCAACTTGGCTTAGGTGTCGATTCTGCATTAATCAATATGCTTTCTAACCAAATTACTAATCAGTCATTGAAACTAGATGAGCAATCTGAACACATTAGTATACTTACTCATGATCTTCGGGAGAAAGCAAAGCTAAAAAATCAGTTGTTAGGATTAACGGTTGGTGGGGTAATCGGTGCAATAATTGGTTGGGCGTTATCTATCGGGCTAGATAAATTGTTCGGCATATCATAGTGTTAGCTATTGGGTAAAATCGTATAACAAACTGTTTAAGAGTGATTCGCAACGCGTGGCATTTTCACTATGCGTTGTGTTTAGTGTTTAAGGTGGCATGCGGGAACTTCGGTATTGCGTTGCTCACACCTTAACAGGGCGTTAGGCTATTGAGGAGAATTTGAGCTTGAAAACAGTTTGCGTAGCTCTAAGTATGTTGCTTATTTCATCGCTTGTATATGCATCAGTCGTTCCTAGTTTTCAGGGGCATTATGAGCGGTATAACAATGATCAATTGGATACTGACACTGCCTTTATTGACTTAACTAAGGTGGGTTCGAACACATACGAACTATCTGGCACATCAGTTTGGGTAGGTGACTCTTCTTCTGGCCTTGTGAATTTTGGAGAAATCGACGGAGTTGTAACGTTAAAAGGTAATCAAATAGACTATGACGTTGACGGCTGTACTCTCCAAGTTTTGTTAGATCAAGATACCCTCGTAGTTAGCAAAGACAACGGTTGTGGCGGGTTAAATGTCACCTTCAATGGGACGTATGTGAGAATCTCAGAGGGTCAATAGCCTAACAAACTGTTCAAGAGGGATTCACGGTTTTACCATAAGATACTGTTTTATAGGTTCTTTTTTCTTTATGTCACCCCCTGGGGGAACATTGAGGGGAACAGCGGAAAATAACTCTTAATTGTGATTTAAATCACTATTTTTGCTTATTTTTGTTTCGGCTCTTCACCGAATAGCCTCTCAGAGCAAAATGTGCTCAAGAGGAGCAATTCAAGTTTGTGGAACTAGCTCAGGCTTCGAGATACTTTTTAAGATAGCGCCCAAGCTTTTTAAAGCGGTAGCTCTTGCCCCATTTCGTGCTGGCAACAAGTAAGAAACCATTACCAGTTGCTTTCCAACTCAAAGCAATTCTTTAGTTGTTGCGTCCGCTGTAACTGTGACAAGCTCTGCCCCGAAATGAGCTAGCTAGTTAACTGCCTTACGGCTATAGGTTAATTGAAACAACTTATTTAGAGTAGTGGGTAAATGTGCAAGCCACTAGCTTATAAGTCTTTGCCCCTTTTTGTCCTGGCAACTAGAAAGGTATCCTTCTCGGTTGCTTTCCAGCTCTAAGAAACACTTAGTAATTGCGTCCTCGGCCGCTGTAACGAGCCTATGCCCCAAAATGCGCTAGCTCCAGATCTATGACTAATCTCTCGCGCCAGTTCTTGACCTACTTTTCCTAATAGCAGATTATAAAACAAGTTGATCAAATGAAATTATACAGACAAAGTCATGGAACGAATTGAACCATTCAATGCACAAACTTTAGAGGCAGCTTGCCGAGTGCTTGCTGACACTGAAAGAGGCTTAACAGGAGCAGAGTTAGGATATTTAATTCAGGATTGCAAAATCCTTGATATCAGCCCAACGATGACCAAATGGAAGAGGTTGTTTAACGCTTTAGTTAGTGCTCAAAATACGTATCAAGTTGGTAACCATCTAATTATGTTTATTAATCGTGCATTGAATCCTGTTAACTATGCTCGTGATAAAGAAAAATTTGAATGGCGTCGGTCTGAGCTGAATGTGGTTCTGTCTTTCTCTGGTTTTCATGTCCGAGAGGATGGAAAAACTATCCGAACAGACAAAGAGACGACCCTTAAAGGAGCAAGAGAGAGAGCTGGAGCGCTAAGAGTAAAGCTTGAAGATAGAGGTGCTCACACTGAAGTGTTTAAGTATTGCCGTGCTGAATTACTCGATGAAAACTACTTTCATGCAGTTCTAGAAGCCATAAAAGGTATAGCGCAAAGAATTCGGGATATGTCCCTATTAACAACTGATGGTGCTGAACTCGTAAATACAGCATTTTCTGTTAAAAATCCTGTACTAAAAATCAACTCTTTAACTACAGAAACAGAAATAAGCGAACAGAAAGGCTTTAGCAATATGCTTGTTGGACTTTTTGGGGCAGTGCGCAACCCAGTTGCTCATGCACCCAAAATGTACTGGGTAATGAGCGAACAAGATGCCTTAGATGTTTTGTCTACCACATCATTCATACATAGGAAATTGGATATTGCTGTGAAAGTATAAATTCACTTTGGACTCATAGAACAAAAATCCCCCGCCCACTATTGATACATTATTCTCTAGCGCCTAAATTCCCTTTGTATAGGTTCTTGAGTGGAGAAAAAGCTCTAAGATCATGATATAGTGAATAAAAATATATTCGAGTGTATTATGACTGTACAAGCAATCAAAATTACTAATTTACTATCATTCGATGAACTGGTCGTCAATAACTTGAATGATATGAACTGTATTGTTGGTAGGAACAATGTAGGTAAATCTAATTTACTTAAAGTCTTAAAGTTTTTTTACAACAAATTAGAAGGAAAAGAAGAGTTGCCGCCCAAGCTCAACTCAAACTATTCATATAAAGGTTCGATATCAATAACCTTTGATATGACTAGAATCTTTAGAATCGCTAGGAAGCAACCAACCAACACGTATTTCGCATTCATCATTAGAAAACTCGTTCCATTGCATAAACGAAGTATGTTTACATTGATGCGATACGATAACGACCATACTACTTATACGTTAACGTTGAATATATATAACGATGGAAAGGTAAAGTGGTCAACAAATGATAAGCAGACGCTAAATCTGATTTTATACCTTTTCCCTTTTTTCCATATTGAACCTAGGCATATGGATCTACATGAATGGGATAGCTTATGGGATCTTATATCACGATTGAAGTCATTCAATCTGTCAAAAATAGATGATCAAACTATAATTGACTTTTTTGACAAGTCCATTAACGCTGATGGTGAAAGTTCATATAAAAACTATATATCCGAACTAAATAGCACGATTTCTACCAAACCGAGCACACAAAAAGAAAAATTATTAAGCTATATTAAGGCGGGCTTAAAAGGATATCGATTTGAGATAGATGAAAATGATCTTAAATATCACTCAGATGGTACAAATTCATTTCATTTCATTAAGACGTTTTTAAAAATATTAATTACAATTTCGCGAAGGGAGTATATAACACCGTTTGTATTTATTGACGAACCTGAGCTTGGGCTTCATCCAAAAATGAATGAGGTGTTAATTCACGATATCTATAACAGCTATAAGTACAATAACGGTCGTGATCATAAAGTAACAAGACCAAGAGTGTTTTTGACTACGCATTCACCAAATATTGTAAAAGAGATAATCAAGAAATTTCGTGATTATCAACGAGTATTTTGTTTTCAAAAGAGAAGTGACTCAACAACATCGATTCATACTCTAAATTCAACGTATGATAGTGAAAGCTTTATTAACACATTTAGCGATAATGAAGCTAGATTATTTTTTAGTGATTATATTCTATTTGTTGAGGGGGAAAGCGAATTAGAAGTATTTGGCAATATGAGGCTATCAGAGCACTTTCCACATCTAAGAAATATCGATATATATAAGAGTAGTAGTAATGTCATTGGGGAGAGAGTTAACCCTTCTTACTCTAACTCCGCGATCCCCTACATGTTTCTCTTTGATGCTGATAAGGCTATATCAGTTAAAGGTCAACCGAATAGTTTTGAATTGAAACTACAAAAAAACGGTAATTATTTTAACTTCTGGAAGAAGACTTTAGAGGCTGAGTTTAATAAATACAAACTCGGATTTAGTAAAAAACAAAAAGACAAAATGAAGAATGTTAAATATTTATTGTCGTGTGATAAAAAGAATCTTAAGGTTGATCCTACAAAACAAGATTTCTTAAAGGAAAGTGATTTTGATAAAATTTTTTCCGCCGTAAAAAAACGCTTATTGGAAAAAAATATCTACATTAATAGAACAACTTTGGAAGGATGTCTAATTCAGAAAAGCAGTGCTGAGGTTCTATATGGTTGGTTAGACAAAAAGTATGGCACTAATACTCAATCAATTATAATTAGGATTAATAATAGTAAGTTCATAACCGAAGATATGTTAATTGATTATATACGAGTTATTTTCAATGGAAAGTCTAAAGCTCTTACTGACTATAGTCACTTTAATGTTGAAGCGTACAAACAAACCATGCAAAAAGGTAATAAAGTAAACGGAAACCTAAGATACACATCTAGACACGCTAAATTGCTAATGGGTTTACTAGAGCAAGCCACTGTTAAAAATAAAGATCTCGAGAAAACAGACGGATGGACAACTAACTTTATTAACTATGCCGTTGAATATATAGAAACTCAATCTTTGCATAAGAATCAGACATTTGGAAGTACCTTCAAGGTTTACTTCCCTGAGCTTTATGATATTATTCGTATGCTTCAACCCGATAGTAGAGGGGAGATATGAGTTTTCACGAGTATCTGAGGGCTTGCCCCTCCCTCTCTTTGTTTCTGGGAGTTCGTCTTCCAGTAACTTTGAGTACAGTCCCAATAGTTACTAATCTGGTCGCGCTGATTAATGTGTCTGATAGTACACACCTACGGTGTAATAGTGTTCTTTTGTATCGGGTTGAAGCAATATAATGAATAAAAAAGTTAGTGATGAATTCTTTAATAACGCCATTCTAAAAGGTAATGTAGCACTATTAGATGATTTTTCTACCAGTGTCATTGAACGAAAGTCTGGGGCTGATATATTTTTCGAGATATTAAAAGATTCTGATCACAAAATCGTAAATGATAGAATTACAAGGTTTGTTCTATCCAAGATTCCTGTAAACTCTTCTGCTTGCGGTTTTGTCCCTGGTAAGTCTTATTATGACTTTCTAAGACCACACATCAGTGGTTATTACTTTTTAAGACTCGATATAAAGAAGTTTTTCCACTCCATATCTGTGTTGGAAGTTAAAAACCTCCTGAGTCAGTACTTCAGTGATGACAAAAAAGGTGCAAAATACTCGGCATTAGACATTGCTTATATGTCTATTACTCACAAAGTTAATAATAATTTCGACGATGATGACATAAAAGGAAAAGAAATACTTCCTATTGGCTTTTCATCTTCCCCTGTCGTTTCTAATATAATTTTTAGAAGAATCGATATTTTGATCCAGAAACTGTGTGAAGATAAAGGGATTGTATACAGTAGATATGCAGATGATATGCTTTTTTCATCGAGCAAGAGTCGATACCTCCATTCTGAGCAGTTTGAAAGAGACATCTCTATATTTGTCTCCACTCTTTCTCTTAAGTTAAAAAAAAGAAAAAGAAAGGCAGTAGAGAATACTATATCGCTTAATGGGTATGTAATTCAGAATACCAAGTTAAAGAAAAACCTGTTCTTTAATGTTTACAAACAAGATCCCATTGGTTCAATTAGACTCTCTAATAAAAAACTAAAACACTTAAAAAAACTATCTGCACTTTTAAGAAAAAATAGAGATTCTGTCTATATCATGGAGAGTATTTTTCAGTTGAACTATAACAAATTTAAAATAACATACGGCGAAAACATAAACTTCTACAACCAGTACTCTGATGACCAGTTACAAAATAAGATAAAAGGTTATCGGTCATATTTGGTTTCCTTGATTAAATACAATGAAAAATACGGATGTGTAGCCAATAACTGTATTGTCAAAGTAAAAGAGTTAGTTCGTGTTTTCGAGTCCAATATAAAATAGTTAAAGATAAAGGCGCTAGCTTAATAGCTAACGCCTGTTGCAGTCCTTGTAGTGGTTCCGTAACATTGAACATGAGTATAGATGTTATCCATATATTTTTTCATCCGAGTCGAATGCATATTGATCCTATTCGTAACACGAAAATGTCCAAAGGTGTACTAACGCAGCTCACAGAAAATACACCTTTGTTAAGAATTGAACTGTTAACACCTTACTTTAGGTATATCTAGCCAGTTGGTTGTATATTGCGGAGTAAGCATTTCTCTCCGCATGCTCCATTTCTGCTCTATGCCTTGGGAACCAACAAAAAGCGTATCAGTGCCATACCGATTATTAAGACTATCAAACACTTTCATTAACTTATCATTACTCGGAGTTTGATTTAACAGATCTAATTGTTCGTGCTGCCCATTAACTAGATCGATCAAACCGATGCCAATTTTGTAATAACGTACACCTGGTTTGAACAATTGTGTTGCTGCCTTCGTAGCAATTTTGACCAACTGCATTGAGTCAGCAGTTGGATATGCAAAATGATGAACTATACGGAAGCTCTGAGGTTTATCATCAAATGGGGAGTTGGAAGCAAAACAGAGCATAGCTTTACACAGCGACTTTTGATTTCGTGCTTTACGTGCTGCTATAGCGGCGTGTTTACTTAGTGCTTGCTTCAGTAGTTCAAGGTCGGTGATTCTTGTTCCAACACTACGAGTTGAGTAAATCTGCTTTTTATCAGCTCTAGCTGTGTCCCAGCCCTTGCAAGCGACACCATTTAATTCACGAACGGTTCTTTCAATTTCTACTGAAAATTCCCGACGTGCTTGTTCTGGGGCATACTGAGACAAATCATAAGCCGAGTTAATCCCCATATGTTTTAATCGTGTTGATATTTTTTTGCCCACTCCCCATACATCACCAACTTCTAGCTGCTTTAATATAGAGGTACGCTGATGTTCATTGTCGATAACGCAAACGCCCTTACAGCCTTGAATTTTTTTAGCTGCATGATTGGCAATTTTGGCGAGGGTTAGCGTTGTTCCCATACCTATACATACTGGTAATCGACACTCTTTCCAAACGGCTCGTCGGATTAAAGAGCCATGTTCTCGTAAGTCTTTAATGGCAGGAAAGCAGCGATGAAAGGAAAGAAATGATTCATCAATGGAGTATACATATTGCTCAGGCGCAAACCGCCCGATAACATCCATCATTTTGGACGACAAATCTGCGTAAAGTTCATAATTAGATGATAGAGCAATTACACCTTTCAACTCACACAATGCTTTGACTTCAAAGTAAGGTTTAAACTTTGCTATACCTGCTTCTTTAGCCTGACGATTAGCTGCAACGACACAGCCATCATTATTCGACAGAACGATTACGGGCTTACCTCTCCACTCGGGTCTAAAAACTTGTTCAGCACTACAATAAAAGGAATTAGCATCAACTAGGGCAAACATTATTTTCTACGAGATAAGAGTAAATAGCTTGGGCGGTGACAACGGATAGATCGAATCACTACACCTTCAATCGAAAATGTATCTTGAGCATGAATACAGATAGGCATCATTGCTTTATTTGCAGATAAGAGTGATCGACGTGTCATATCTAGCATTTTACAAACGAACTCACCATTATAATTGGCCACGATTACATCAAGGTTTTGGACGGCAACGTGACGATCTACAATCAACAAGTCACCATCAAAAATGCCAATCTCTTGCATAGATTCCCCCATTGCTTGTCCGATGAATGTAGCACTTGGATGCTCAACTAGCAGTTCATCAAGGCTCATTCCCAGTTGTCTGTATTCAGCAGCAGGGCTTTCAAAGCCTGTAATACCAGCGCTTGCTAAGATAGGGATAACTTTCATAATTAAGATAGCTGTACATATATACAGTTATTTTGGGGCTAAACAGTTTGATCGTCAAGGGCATTAGAGAGAAAATAACGCACTTATCCTACTAAGTGTTTAGGATGTATCGGGTCGGCAGTAGAGCTACCTATCGTGCATAATTCGCCAATTTCATATACATACACCGATAAAAATGCTTGAAAAGAGGGTAGGGTGTAAAGGGACTTTCTTTACGCTTCAGGTTAGTCGTCGATTGCTATTGTAGAGTTTTGATACTGAGAGTCTGGCTGAAGCATTTATGCCCCCATTCTTTGTTAATGCTATTACTCAGTAGCGAACCCTTCCATGAAAATGGTACTTGTATTCATCACAGAAGGGATGAAAGGGATCTCCCGCAAACGGTATTTTGGACGAGTCACTTTCGTGCGCATGGTTATGCAAATCAACAGAAAGGCATACCCAAAAATGGAACAACCTGTCTTTTGTCCTAACCTTAAATTTATATCTAACCACGATGGCGAATTGAAATGATTAAGCCGCTCACTACCAATTTCGTTGGGACTCTTGTTTTAGTCTATTTATCTGGCTGTAGTTACAATTCTTTTATAAATGATCAGGAAGACTATGTAGAGGAATTCGAAGACGCCTTATCTGTACTGTCAGGAGATGAAGCATTCGTAGCTAGAGCAAAAGACAATAGTGTTGTCATATTAGTTGACGAGTTTAATCATACGGAATATTTCATCGGCTTTTCGAAAGCCGACATTGTAAAGAGAAACTTAACGTGGTTTTCTGCTCGAGAGCGAATGGGGTCACTCTTCTACTATCAAGACCGTGATCGGCGAGTCAGTCCTACCATTGAGAAGTTGGAAACGGTGCTTAAGCACTTTGAAGAAGCTCAAAAAATTGCAAGAGTTGAAGAAGCACTCGCGTCCCTAGATGAAGAAATATCGGATACGCGAGTTAACGTTTTGCAAACCATGAAATTGGCTACCTATAATGCTGTTCTGCTAGAGGAGTTGGAGGCTCAGATAGATACGTTGACTTTGAAATTAAAAGGGCTGAATTCGATTATGGGTCGTGAGTCCGAGGCTATGCAATTATCTAACTCTAAGATAGAGAATCAACTCAAAACCATACAAGTTGAGTTGGCGAAAATTGATAAAGCTCTAAGTGAATTATGATGCGATTCCATTTTGTCTTTTTATTTGTCGTATTGGTACTGATGCCTGTTACAGCGCTACCTGATGTTGTTGAGAAGGAATGGCGAAAATATCAAAAAGATCTTCAGGATAACATAGCTCATCGACAAAAAATTTATAAAAATCTGTACCCAGAAACATGGAGCGATAAGTTGGCGAAGCTTGAACGTGCTCGAGATAAAGCGCTTGTCGAAATGTCTCGCTCTGCATCGGAGGCAATACTTAATCAACTAGGCTCTATGGAAGTAAATAAAAAAGCAGCACTCAAAGCAGTTGAAGCCGCTGCGTCATTTGCAGAAATGTCCAAACTGACAAACGAACTAATCAAGCATGCTAATAGCAATGGCAAGGATGCTAAACAAATTCAACGGGAGCAAACCACGAGGCAACTGATAAAAGAGCTAAATGCTGTGAATGCTATCGTTCGTGCAATTGCTCTTAGCAATCAGACTTATATTCAGTCTGCGACTGAGGCAAGTCAAAGTGCAGTGGAAGGCACTATAACCATCCAAACCCAAAGCGTTCAAAAGGTGAAGGAAATACAAGAGAAGAGGGAGAAAGCAAGAAAAGAAGCAGAAAAAGAGAAAGAAAGTGACTCAAAACTTGAAATTGATCGCACTGAAGGAAGACCTGAAAGGAAGGAATCACCGCCACCGCCGCCACCGCCACCGCCGCCACCGCCGCCGCCACCGCCGCCGCCGCCACCGCCGCCGCCACCGCCGCCGCCACCACCGCCGCCGCCATTAACGTAGTTTCGCTTGTGCTTCCCCACGCTATGCACAGTTCTAAGTCCATTCGAACTTGTCCTATATTTCTTAGGTTACGTGGTCTAACAAAGAAGGGAAGTATGTACCTCAGGGTAAATCTTACTTTGCATGTACTTTATAAAAACCTGCATGAAGTGAATTTGATATCGTAGCTCTAGGATGGGGGCTGTAGGGTATCTATTCTGAGTCGTTTTTGTCCACTTTCGAGTTAGCGAGGTTAAGCTTGATTGGTCGGACTATAGGTCAGCACAAGCACTTGTTGCTTGTGCATTCAGAAAAGTGCATTTTTGTTAGGTTATATATATAAACTGAACAAATGCACTTTTTACATTAACTGAAGCTCTTTCACCAACACACTCACTCTTTGCCTAGAGAGTCCCATTTCTCTGGCAATTTGGGATAAGTTGACTCGTCCGTTATCTTCTAACTGCTTACGGTAGAGTACACGCAAAATTTCTCTGCGCTCCACGTCTGCACCATAGCCTTTCATAGGACCCGACTTCAACGGCCGATATATGCGCTGCGTAGCTTCATACCTCGCTAAAATGCTCAGAATAGCAAACCTCAATTGACCGTTATTGAAATGATTTAATTCTTCAGAAGCTTCCCATCGTGAAGATTCACCCTCCGAGTCATCGAGGCTTTCGATAACTATGAATCCCCAACGTAGAAGAGAATTAAAATTGGAGAATTGAGTTAAATTATCGCTCTGTTGTAAGCGATGAAAGCTAGTAGGGTAGTTATTTTTAGCATAGAGAATTATCGATTCGGCATATGACTCCCAGTGTTCATCGGTTTGATAACTGAGAACATCAACTACCGCTGGGATGCTATCGTTCACCATGCTGAACAACTTAGCAGCTAGGCCTCTTTGCTTTCCGTTCTTCTTTCTATATGCATTGGAAAAATCTTTTAACTCTGAATTAGAAGAGTGTCTTTCCGTAAATGATAGAACCTTTCGTACGGCCGAGTTGTACGCTTTTTTGTTGTGAATGGAATGGTGCTCTTTACAATAGTAACTGGATGAAAATGTCCGTTTCCAACAAACAGCACACATAGGCAAACGAGTTTTGTATTGGGACTCAAAAAGATTTAATCGACCTTGCTCTTGAGCGATTTCAAAAGGTATCCATTTTTTAGTTTGGTTAGTTGCACTCCTTGCTTTTAGCAAAACGCTTTCTAACGAAAAAAGTAAGAACTCTAAATCATCATCTACTTCCACCCTCATCGGTAATTCGAATTCGTAAGCATATTGGATGTTATTTATAGCTGTGCTTAGTCCACCACAGTAGCGTATTAACTCTTCAACACTTTGTGGCTTCAGGCCTTCATATTTCCTGCAAAAAGGAATGGTATCTGAAATTAAGCTTGAATAATGGGCTGACAATTGTGGTTGAGAAAATGCTGTTGAAACCAGAATTCCCGAACTCTTGTGACACTTCTTTTTGAGGAGGTTAAACCCTTTGTGAGATGCACTAGCTTTGAGTTTTTCAAGGTTGGACATTAACTCGGTTTCTAGTTCTTTATATCTCATGTCAATAGGGTTATGTGGTTATTTGGTTGTTTTGTGCAGGATACAGAGATTCTAAAGTGAAGTCATGTTCAACACATAAGTCGAAAAACAAAAATGAAAAAACAAAATTACAACCAAACAATGTCAGTCAGCGAGCAGACTATAAGTAACTTACTTACTGACGGACATACCGAACAGACTGACCAAACTTACTTGCTGATGGAAGCATCGTTTTTAGAGAAACTGAAATTGTTGGGGTATAGCCCCAAAAAAGGAAAGCCATTTTCAGATTACTACAAAGCAATGAAAGAGGGTGAAAACTCAGGGGACCCAATTGAAAACATGACCCAATTGAATGAAGCGGTCGGCGGTAAGTTCAATAAATCTAGAGCGGCTTATGAAGCGTACTGGGAGTTCCATTCTCCAAACCTGCCGTCAGAGCCAGTTCCGCAAGATTTTTCTCAAAAACTAATGGGTTCGATTCAAATTGATATTAAAAGTATTTGGCGGCAGATACAGGAAGAAATTAACAATGCCCTAGCTGAAAAATCTGCTCAAGACGAAGATGAAAAATCAATGCTATCACTTAAGTTGATAGAGAGTGGTGAACTCATCGATGAGTTGAGGGGCCAGTTAGTAGTATTGGAAGGGAAGGCGATTGAGTCTCAAGCAAAGATGGAAGAACTTTTTGAGGCTAAAGCTCAGCTCATGCAACTAGAGCAATGTCAGATAGAAATTGAAAGCTTACAAGACAGAGATGCTGAAAATCAGAGAGTGATAACTGAGCTTAATGTCATGAATCGACAGCTAGAAATTCAAGCTCATCAACTCATGGAGCAAAACCAAAGGTTACAACAAGAATATGAGTTCTCAATGGCAGAGAGGTACCGTCTCGAAGGCCGCTTAGAACAGCATTTATCTGAACAGATATAGAGCAATCAACATAGATATACAGGCACTCAGTGCCTGCTTCAAAAAACTAGAATAAGAATAAAAATAATGAAACTAGTAGCTAAAAATCATAATTTTGCTCATTTAGTTGAGCAAGAAAGACAAACGAAAAGTATCGTTGTTAAGGCATCAGGCAAAATCAATTTCCAGTCAGAAACAGCAACAATCGTAACCCCTTTAGATAAAAAAAATCTCCAGAAAGTTTGTGAGTATTATCGATATGCAAACTATCGTGTAACCATTGCTATTGACAGCCAAAATTTTCGCAAAGACGCAGTCAGGATATTACAAGAGAATTACTTAGGGCTAGGTTGTTCTGTGTTTGATTTGTCAATTTCTGAGTCCCTCCCGCATCCTAAAAATGCAAAGCTTGAGTACTTATGTAAAGCATTTGAGTTAACGCGCTCTGGAAACCTTGCTCAGCTAGCAGCGAAGATAGCGATCATAAAAATTCCGTTTGTTTTTTCTTGTGCTAAACAGTGTGCAGCAGCATATATTCAGGATGATAGTTTGAAAGCACCTTTCATTCGATGTCTTGAGCGCAAGATAGAAAGGGTGAAGGAGGCTGTAGAGCGTGACTTTAAAATCAATTCATCTGATAACTATCAGCGAGTAGACAGCTTGAGAGGTTTAGAACTCTCTCAACTCCCGTCAACCACGGCAATTATCGCTGCGACGGGAGTGGGTAAAACAAGCTATGTATATACTCCTATTGCTCGTAGCGCTTCGGCAGATAAAAATGTGACTTATATTTCGCATTTGATTTCGTTAGTGGAGCAATTTTGTTTGGAAGTAAGCTGTGCGTCCTATCAAGAGCAAGATCTAATGAAGTTAGGACAAGCCAACAGCATGGGGAGTGTAATTAATAGTATTTGGAAACCCCATCTCTTCGAGAAGATATGCTCATCACATACTTTACTTATCGATGAGTTTGAGAAGGTCTACAAGACTCTCGTATGTAGCGAGAACAGTCGAACGATGCAAGCAGATAGAGTGTTTGATGCACTAGTTCATATTTTAAAAACTGTACCAAGGGTAATAGTAGCTGACGCTGATCTTACAGATAACTCATTATCCTTTCTCAAGCAAATTCGTGGGGAACTGTCAGTAATTGAGTGCGCAGAAAACCCTTATAAAACCCTTAACGCAACGATCTTGAACAAAAAGGAACTTTTAAATTCTAAGCAGATTCGAACTGTATTAGAGCGGGATAAAGTGTTTCTGTTTGACAATCTTCAAACACTGAAACAAGTCGTTGGTCAGCTAGGCTATCAAAATCATCTGGGTTTAGATTGCGAAACGAAAGCTTTAAATGACGGTGTACTTGTGCTGCATAGTGATAATCGAGATATGCCAGCTCAGAAAGCTTTTCTAAAAGATCCAAATCGAGAAGTGACAAAGTACAAAGCTGTCATTGCATCTCCATGTTTAGGTGCTGGTTTTTCGATTATTGAAAACTATACCAACACAGTGAATGTCATCTGTGAATCCACCTTGATACCAAGAGAGTTAGTTAATTTCTCGAGGCGATTTCGATGTGCAAAGGAATATAACTTTTGGTGTGGCGATTTGAAAAGCTCTCGTAATAACCAATCTAACGACTGTCTTGAAAAACACCGCCACTCACATCTCGGGCTACGTTATACAGAAAGGTTGAAATTCGAAAGGCAAAAGCGAGAGCTTAATGAGCATCTAGCTCTATCAATGCGATTTACACTAGAAAAGCTTGGCTTTGCAGTCTCTTGTGAAAATTCTATGCAGCACAATACTGCCGTTTCCCAACATAAAAGGCAGTTTGATATTGAATTCAAAGCCCAACAGCAAATTGCAGTCGTGAAAGCGGTTGATATAACATCGACGGAATTTGCCACCAAACAACGTTGTAATGCACTATCGTCAATAGCTTTAGCAGAGGTCAGAAAGTTTGAGATCAAAATGATCTACAACTTAGACAAAATCAATGTAGAGCATGTAAAGTTTGATGATAACTTCGATAGAGAGCTATTTGCTCACCTCCCGTTTGTGTTGGACAAATCGAGTCTTCTAAAGCTCGGTATTTATTCAAGGCAGAAAGAATACATAGCGAATATGATTTATCTCGTAGTGTTTGATGGCTATAACTTCGAAGAAGAAAAGTCGAATCACTTCTTATTTAAATCTTCTGTAGCCGACGTATTGAGAAAGATGGATGGTGATGGCCTTGGCCTCTATTTCCCACCGCACTTGAAATTCCCCAGCTTAGATAAAGCGGAGCAGACTTACAAAGCAACAAGTTATTTAAAAGCAGTGCTGGCTAAGCTTGGGTTTGTGCTTGGAAGATACGGAGGAAAGGAGCAAAAAACCAGAGTATCGGTGTCACCTCTAGCAAAAGAGTACAAAATATGGTTGCGTCGAGCCTCACTGAAGCCTGTTGCTGGCTATGAATCAAGTGATTAATGTATTAGCTATACTCGGTTTTTCTAGCACAAGTAAAGCGATGAAAGATAGGACAGAAACAATACTGTCTGAGCAAGTTCAGTTCGGTCATTTGGAAATAAAGGGCGGCACCTACCAAGTTGCTTAGTATGCTTTTAGCCATATTCCACTGAGTTGTTGCTCAGTGGAATCCTTTTACTTTTTTAAGCATAGCAGCACGTTATGCTTATCGATAGACTATCGGATTCATATGTTGATTACGGTATACTGATTAGAAAAGATAAACTGAGCGAACGCACAAAATGGTCACCAGAATCAACAAAGCTAAGCTATATAAAATTGATATTATAACTAGGATTATTCTGTCTGCGTTTAAAGAGTCAGTGATACTATGCGACCAACATAAAGCTCGCTTAAAAGAGTTTCAAGCTACTCAACTGTATCTAACTGAAGCTATTATTGAGCAGGTGGCGTAATTATGGCAATTGTCTTTAATCAACCTCAAACCATTGCACAGTTGTTGGAGCAAAAACTCACGATTCCTGAGTACCAACGCCCATACAAATGGCAGCCAAAGCATGTTAACCAACTGATTGATGATATTTTTAACCATCGTACTAAGCTTTGTTATCGGCTTGGTACGGTGGTACTGCATCAAGACAAAGATTCAGAAAGTGGGGGGGAAGGTGGCCTCAACATCGTTGATGGTCAGCAGCGCCTTCTTACCTTAACGCTACTTTGCACTATTCTGGATGGCAAAGAGAAAACCATCTCATCAACTCTGCTTGAGCACCAATTTGAATCCTCAGTCAGTATCGAAAGCCTCAAGAACAATGCGCAAATTATCTCTGAACGGGTAGCGAATCTGCCTGCCACAGAAAAGCAGGAACTACTCAATTTTGTTCTTAATAAGTGTGAGCTTATTCAAGTAACGCTGGATGACCTGAGTGAAGCATTTCAGTTCTTCGATTCACAAAATGCCCGTGGTAAAGCACTTGCCCCTCACGATCTACTAAAGGCTTACCACCTACGTGAAATGATGGACTCAACAGAGCAAAACGAGCGTCTTCACCACGTAAGCTTGTGGGAGCAGGGCGTCAACCCTGATGATGAGTCGGCGAACTTGCACACCATAATGGGGGATTTTCTGTTTCGTATGCGTCGCTGGATTGACGGTGACTACGGCATCCAGTTTAGTCGCCATAACATTGATGTATTCAAAGGCATTAACCTAGACAGTACTCAGTACGCCTATGTTGATGCAATGCTTGCGCTTGATTACGCGATTGAAACCTTCAATGCCGATCCTGCGAGAAAATGGGACAAGCAAACTAAGGGTTATCCATTCCGAGTTGACCAAGTGATGATCAACGGAAAACGGTTCTTTGAGTACATTCAGCACTATATGGCGATTCACTCTAAGTTGTTTGTTGGCAAGGATGCAAGGCTAGCTTCATTTGTAAAGGAGCACACAAAATACAGTGGCAGTAACCGCAAAGGGGATAGCTATGTGCGAAACCTGTTCTTGTGTGCGGTGATGTACTACTACGATAAGTTTGGTGATGTGGAATTAGATAAAGCAGCACAGATCTGTTATCGCTGGGCGTATTTCTTACGTCTTGATTTGCAGCGTATTGGTATGGAGTCGGTAGATAATCACGCCAAAGCTCGAAGTGGACTCTTCAGGGCTATTAGCAAAGCCGTTCACCCTCAGCAGGTACTGAACTATCAGCCCCCTTATATCCAAAAACCTAAGTTCAATAACGCTGAGGACGTGCAGGCATCAATTGAAGCAATGAAATCGGGAAGTGTAAATGAGTGATTCGAACCAAGTAGAACAGTTATCAGTTAAAGACCTTTTCGATAGTAAAACTCAATATGTAATTCCTATCTACCAGCGTAACTACGCTTGGGGTGCGACAGAGATTGAGCAGCTAATTCAAGATATCAGTGATGCCGCAGGGCTTATTACTCAATCTGATGAAACAGCTACTGCCCAACAAGCTAAATATTATCTGGGTAGCCTCGTCGTTTATCAGCGTACAAATCACACGCACCAAACTGATGTAGTGTACGAAACCATTGATGGACAGCAAAGACATACCACGCTCTCTATATTATTAGCGTATCTGAAACACCGTAAGGTGCTGGGTGCCGACAAACTCGAAGGGCTAAATATTAATTTAACCTTTGATAGCCGCCCAAAGTCTTCCAGAGCGTTAAATGATATCTATACAGGTAACAATAATGGCGAGTCTGAAGAGCCTAACATCCATGCTGCCTTTAACATTATTCAGCGTTACTTCAAAACCAAAGGGTTAGACGCAGACGATAAAACTAAGCGTTTTTTCGACTACTTGTTAGAAAGCGTCACTATACTAAGAGTTGTTGTTCCACCGCAAACCGATCTCAACCACTACTTTGAGATCATGAATAACCGTGGCGAGCAGTTAGAAAAACATGAAGTATTGAAAGCGAAGTTTATGGCTACACTCGGTGATGAGGAAAGAAGCTGCTTTTCTACAATTTGGGATGCTTGCTCGAATATGAAGCGCTATACGCAGATGGGCTTTCAATCTGACTTGCGAAAAGAAGTATTCGGTGACGACTGGCAAACCATGCCACATAGCTTTGAAGCTATACAAGATAAGCACACAAGCAAGCTGCAAAAGCAAGATGCAATGACGCTACGAGAAATTATCGCCAACAAGACATCCAGCTCAAACAGTGATGATGAAGATCGAGAGAAAGAAGAGCGTTTTGGCACTGTTATCGACTTCTCAAACTTCTTGCTTCATGTTTTAAAACTTATGAAGACAGAAGAAAACGTTTCGTTAGATGACAAGAAGCTGATCGATTCATTTATTTCTAAAGACGATGGTTTGAGGGTTGGTGCCAAAGACTTTGTGTATCAACTGCTTAAGTACCGAATTCTATTTGATAGCTACATAATTAAGCCTGATCAACACGATGAAAAACGTAAGTGGAGTTTGTTGAGGCTCAATGCTTATAAAAACGGTAATAGTCTAAGTCCTGAGTATCCAAATGCCTTTAGTGACCATAACGAAAAGATTCGCATGATATTGGCTATGTTCCATGTATCGAATCCAGCATTAGTCTATAAGCGTTGGTTAAATGATGCGTTAAGGATATTAAATAACCTAGCTACTGACAATGAAAGGTTGGAAGTCGATGGTAGTACGTACTTGATAGATCTTGAAGCTCTGAGTGATAGCTACTTTGATGAAATTTGTGGTGGTTCGAAACTTGAGTTTAGGGAGGATAATGTTGGCGTCTTGCATCAAGGGACGGGCGTCCAAAACTTCGTGTTTAATCGACTAGACTACCTACTGTGGAAGCGTCTATCTGACGATGAGTCGTTTGATGGTATAGGTAAAAAAGAACTTGGGAAGCACTTTGATGATTTCCAATTTTCATTCCGAACCTCTGTTGAACATTACTTCCCGCAAACCGATCCATCTGGCGCACGTAAGATGGACGATGTGGATCGATTTGGCAATCTCTGTCTTATTTCGCCAAGCAGTAACTCAAGACTTAGCAATTACTCTCCTCAAGATAAGAAGAAGTTCTATCAAGAGAACAATCGCGCCGAGAGCTTAAAGCAAGCGATAATGATGAGCTACGATGAGTGGGGGTCAGAAGGGGCAGGGCATGACAATATCCTTAACCATGAAGCTGAAATGATTAAAGTTCTGTGTAATCAGTAGCAATAAGTGAGGCTCTCTGAGCCTCACTTTTCTAACTACCGAATGTCTGTTGAACGATAGGGTTCTTTTCATGCTGAGTTGTTGCCAGTTCATCCAAAGGTGTAATCGAGAGGTTAAACTTATTTTGAAAAGAATACTCGAAGACAGTCAGTATTAGATGATAAAACAAGTTGCTTATCATACTGGATGCAGTGTAAATCCCCCGTTCACACTCATAAATAGCTCTTACAATCGCTTTGTCACGGGTTGAACGTATACGCTTTGCATATTCAAACCAATACTCCATTTGTGATTGCTGAGCAGCTTCATGAGCACGAGAAAACGAGAACAGCAGGTAACGATACTGCTGATGCTCGTATTCCTCTAGTTGTTTCTTGAGTTTATCAGCGTGTTCAATCGCCTGTTTCCGAATCGTCTCAAAATGAATGATGGCTTGATCCACTTCAATTTTGCACTTGTTGTAATTGGTGCTTTCAAGGCATGAAGCGTTCAGTACGCCATTTTGAATCAGTTTACCTAATGTATACTTATTGCCACTTCGTAGCGAGGATGCTGCAAAGCGATATTGATGAAATCGATAAGCAATACCTTTAAATCGAGAGTTTGCTTTGTCTGGTATTAGCTCTATTTCAATTCCTTGTTTGAGCAATGCCATTTCAAACAGAGTCAACGAGCAAGAGGGCTGCAAAGTACGAATTGCAGTATCAACTTTTCTTCTCATCATACGAATCACCGTTTTCTCTTTTTCGCCTTGTACATCAGTGTCGTAACTTGAGTGGAGTTCCCCTGAGCTTTGTAATGCTTGTAACCCTAGCGTAACTTCTTGCTCCCTCATGATTTCTTGGGCTTTGAGGTGCGATTGCCAGTTAGAAATAATTTTTCCAGTAAGTAAATCAGTCGTAGACGCTACAATATGGACGTGTTCATTGTCGGTATCGGAGTGCTTAAAAACGATATAACGAGCATGCTCATATCCTAAATGGTCCATCAGCTTCTTAATCGTGTTTCGCCATTGGGTTAGGGGTAACTGTTCCCCCTCCGCGAGGGAGACAACAAAATGGCGGAAGGGTTGTTTCGTATTAGGGTTAGCTAGGTGAGCGCTTTGTAGTTCAGCAATCGCACGGCCCCAATCAATGTCTCGGGCATCTTGGTTTCTTGCATTCAGGGGAACCGAAGCGATTTCGTTGGCGCAGATAAACTGCGATGTTCCCCCGAGTTCGTCACCCTTGGAGTGACTTGAAGAATACTCGACCAACAGCATGACGTCGTCATTTTGCTTGGCGCCATATTGAACTAACTGCGTAGCATCTTGCACCGTTTGTTTATCATTCTTACATTTCAATTCCTCAAATATCATCACTGGTGTTCTCTTGTTCAAGTTTGCGACGGTAAAGCTCACGTAAGGCACGGCTATCCAGAAATTGCATTGCTAACAGCTCGGCAGTTTGAGAATTATGTGCATCGATAGCGAGGTTTCGGATGAGTTGTAAATTCTGCTTTAGTTCATATAGAGCATCACCCAGTTGGCGGGCAGTTTCATGGTCGTAAAGGGGGTTATCTTGTTCAATGAGTGATTCCATTACATTCGCGATACATTTCGTTTGCTTGAAGTAATCGGTAATTTCTGAACTTTGTTGAGGTTTGATTGTGAGTTTTTGAGTTATGACATCTCTCAGGAACCGACTAGCGGATTTATAGTTATAGCTATGCATGACTTCAAGAAACTGTTGGTATTCGCTTTCTGTTAGATTGGTTTTTACTGCTCTGCAATACAGCTCTTTGTCAGTTTTTCGTTGTTTCTTGAAATTGGCTTTAACGGTACGAATGAGGGCTTTTACCTGCAAAAGTTCATCTTGATTGGAAGACGTTTGAGGATGTTGGTGGATGAATAGGGTATGAGCAAATGTCGTGATAAATGCTTGCTGCTCCTTGATACTGACACCTGATTCAATTGGGGAAGGTAAAACCCCTGGGAGTAGGGTCGTTAATTCATCAACGGAATAGTCATGATATTCCATCCATGATGTTAGATGTTGTTTTTGTGTTCTGGAGGTGCAGCGAATAACAGCCGCTGCGACTGTATTTATATTAATGTCCATTTTTTAATTCTCTATTTATTATTTTAATTATTTAGAGTGTATTGTTTTTAGCGATAACGCCGAAGGCTGTTATCGCAACCCTACTAAGTAGGGCAAGTTTTCGTACGTTTATTTGGAACAAATAAGAACGAGCGATATCAGCTTGTTACTGTTTTTGTTCTATCTGTTTTTATTATAACAATATAATTTATAATATTAAATGTGCTTATTTAAATAAGTAGAATATATTTTGTGTGATGGCTGGTGTAATACGGAGTTCAACTGGGGAATATGATAAGGAGCTTGTCGCATGCGACAGGGAAAGTGCGGGTTACGACATCGAAAATGCCGTTTGCGACAAGGAATTTGCGCCGCACTCTCACTACGTCTCAGCCGCTTTCATCCGCTTTTACTCTGTCTCACTGAAAGTCAGTAGGTAGTTGTCGGGACAGGTGTTATATGATTTAAGTTAAGAAGTAATAAAAAAGGAAGTGTATTCTTGATGGCTGAGTTAAATAAAAATAAGGGATGTACTTATCATTTATTTATTTTAATTACTTGGTTTGGTTATATTGTGTGATATTTAATATATGGTGCGTGTATATTTTTTACGTTGTTAAATATATAAGGTTTGTATATTTTACTTCATGAAATTAATGCGAAAAATTGATTGCTTTTTACTTCTAAATACGAATATTATATTTGCAACGGCTCCTGTAGTCATAAAAACAAGAATAAACGGAGGCGTCCAATGACGCTTATACACCCAATTAACCAATTAAAAATAGAAAAAAAAGTCGATGTGTTAAAACGCGTTGGCTTATCCCAAGCCACGCTTCACAGACGTATAAACGATGGCACATTTCCGCCTGCCGTGCAACTGGGTCCCAAGGCTGTGGGATTCATGTCGCATGAAGTCGATGCGTTTCTTATTGCATGTGCTTTGGGAGAAGATAAAAAGCGAGTTGTATCTGAGCTTCTTGCGCAGCGACAAGCGCTTAAACAAGCGAATCCCTTATTGCAGTACATGAACTTTCACTAATCTATCTTTTAGTTCTGTGCATACGTTGCACAGAGCTTGCTCAACTTCAGTGGTAATTGCAAGATTCTCAACGACTTTTGCGCTCAAACTGAGGAGGATAAAAAACTCTTGACATTAAAGCACAGGCTAAGTTAGCTTGATAAGGCTTCCAAATCGCTCTGCTCTTTGAAAGCTCTGAATAATAATATAACAGCAAAAATAATAACGATAAAAACAAGATAAGTGGCTGAAAGCCATCAATAAAAGTTATTACGTTGTCACTCATTATTACTTCGGAGGAAACATGAAAGAGTTTAACGTCTTAAAGAAAAATCGAAAGTATTTTGCTGCATCGCTTAATGGCTACAAGTGCAGAATCTTAATCGATGAGCTGTCCCAGAATCTCTCAATCGGTACGCAACTGCTGGATGTCGAAGACATCTCCATTCGTTCAAAGTATGGAACCGACCTCATATTCAAACTTAAATCCTCGATTGAGGAGCAAAATGAGTCTGGTTTTATTACTTTAAACAGCACTTACAATACTTATCTCGTTGATAAATGCCGCGCTCTGGGTGGACAATGGGATAAGTCCAGTGAGTGTTGGGTTTTTAGCGGCCTTATCGAAGAAAAGGTTGATGAACTGGCTTATATTTTCAATTCCTCTCTCGTACCCGTCGAAGTGACGATTCATGATGACTATGATGTGTACGAAGAAAAGGGGACACTGTGTTGCCTTGGTTACCCAGTCGCACGCGCATTTGACCGTGATTCAGGAGCAAGAGTTGAAGAAGGGGTGGGTGTCGTAGCGGGCGGCTTCACAAGCGGTGGTAGTAAGAAAAATTGGGTGACTCAAGCCAAATCTGGGACAGTGTTTCGCTTTGAGGTGGCAGAGCAAGTGCTCATCCATTTTTCTGAGAAAGAGCCTCATTACCACTTTAAAGCTATCTGAAAATAAGTGATATAAAGTGGTTGCCACCACGTCTTGATGAAACTGAGGCCGTACTTAACAACGCTATTGTTCATAATAGCGTTGTTTTTTTCCAAGTTCTTCATGGGATGCCGCAACTGCGTTTGTCTTGTATGACATATTCATGCCAAGTTATCAGAGTTTCATATGTGAGGTCTGATGGTTTTAAGTTGACCCAATTTTAGTAATGATTCCTTGTTTATATTAGTTCAGTTACGATTTGTCTATCCTTTTTTCTTGTATGTGCAGGTATTCGTAGTCCCTTTTCGGTAAGTAGAACATCCCCAGAAATTGCCATACTTACCTTCCCAAAGCTTCATCTCACCACCGCAGTTTTTACATATTGGACGTTCATCGTTACAACTCTTATCTATACAGACTTGGAACCCGCTCTTAATACCTCGGCTCATCGGGCTGCCACATTTGCTGCATGGTGTTTCCTTGTTCTTACAGCGTGGATAGAGAGAACAAGACAGAAATTTACCATACTGACCTAACTTGGGGCGTAAAGTGCCTTCACCGCATTGATGGCAAGAAATTTTATCGGATTCTTTTTGAATAAGAGAAACATCAAATTCGTTGGTTTCTATAGGGTACTTAGCTTTAATCAGCTCGGTAACAAAATCACTAGCATCCGTCATATCAACAAGCAAATAAGCTCTGTGTTTTGCACGAGTAAGAGCAACATAGAACAAGCGGCGTTCTTCAGCATGTTCGAATCTATCTCCCTGTGGCAATAATGCATCCACCAACGGTGGAGTTTGTTTCTCTGAGGGAAATCCATGCTTACCAGTGGTAAGCCCCAGTACAATTACATACTCAGCCTCTTTCCCCTTGGAGGCATGGAAAGATTGATTCTCTATGTTCAAAGTCGGGAACTGATGCTTCAAAGTCCTTAGCTGGTGTAAATCAGGAAGTTGGTGCCAGTAGCGGGCAAGCAAGTATACCTTGTTCTTGCTCGGTTTCTGAGACGTGAGCACTTGATTAGATATCGAAATGAGCGCCTTTTCTAATGCCGACTTTCCTTGTTCATTTCTTCCTTGACGAACGATACTCACCGCAGGTTTATCAACTTCAACAAGTGATACTATGTCTTTCTTTAACTGAACGGGGTTTTGTGTGACAAACCGAGTCGCGACATCACCAATTGAGCTATTGAATCGGAAGGTCATATCCAAAGTAGTTTCAGATGTAGAGCCAAAGTAGTTGGAAAACGCTGTGGTAAGACGCACATCGGCACCGCTAAAGCGATATATCGCTTGCCAGTCATCACCAACGCAAAACAGTGATGAGCGTTGCACACTATCCCTAAGAGCCTTAACAAGCCTGGCTCTCGGTTCTGAAATATCTTGAAATTCGTCGACTAACAGATATTTCCAAGGAGACTGGAATTGACCTGTTTGTACATACTTTAACGCTTTTCCAATCATATCGTTAAAGTCGATAACTTGATGGTCTCGCAGGTACTTCTCATAGCTGTGATACAGCGGCATTAATAACTCAAGCGCTTTTGCTGTTTGCTTCGAATCAATCGATTCTTGGATGATTTTGTTTACGCCAGCGTCATCAAGGCATGCTGCTTTATACATATCAACTAGCGCACCGAGTAGCTTAGCTAGCTCAGTTACCCGACCCATCTGCTCCAAGCTGTCTAACAAAGCACTCTCGGAAACTGGTTGAGTTTCCACACCATGCTTATCTAACTCCTTTTCTAGTGCTATGAGTAGGGTGCCTTGCTTGTGTTGGTGGTAAAAAAACTCGATGTAACCTGTCCCATATTTCTTATGGGTTTCACGCTTCCATTTGATACCTGCATGATAACTCTCTCTGTCTATGTACGGTGCGGTATTACCGTTTTCATCAATGCCGTAGTATTCGATATAAATATCATAGTCTGGGAGATAGAAATCTGGCTCATACTGGCGATATTCCGCTGTTGCAACGTCGAAGCGATATTTAGCCTCATACTCGTAGTTGACACCTTTACGAAACAACCAGTTGGCAATAACTAGCTCGCCATAGCTTTTAACTTGCTCGCCTCGCATAGAACGAATGTCGTTATCATTGAGATATTTGAGATATGAGCCGCGGGACTCAAAATCCCAAGGGTTTTTATCTACGTAGTAGTAGGAGCTAAAGTAATCGAGTAATGCCTTTTTGTAACTGCTGTCAGACATCAAGGCCTCGACTTCATCGTGCATCCATTTGGCTTTCATCTTGGCGCTGTCTTCGAGCTTAGACAGACTCGGTGCCTTACCTTCAACGGATGAGATAATCCGTACGCCAATACTATGAAAGGTACTAGCTTTCACGTCCTCAAAACCTAACTTGTCTTTGATTCTCTCATCCATCTCTTGGGCTGCGATGCGGCCATAAGCTAATAACAAGATATCACTAGGATTAGCTTGTCGACTTTTGATGAGATAACCTGTTCTTCCTACCATGACACTGGTTTTGCCTGTACCCGCACCAGCTAATAGGAGGTTGTTGTCATTATCGGTAACGCAAGCGATTCTCTGCTTATCAGTTAGCGGGTTGGATTCCACACGATCAAAGAACGACTTGTATTGAGCGAGCTGCTTTTGCACATACCGACTTCGTATTTTTTGGACATCCGAAGCGCTCCAACTACTGATATTAGTGAGTTGTGATGCTGTGATTTGAGCTAGTTCTGAGAGACCTTGTACTTTGTCCCAACCTTTCCAACGCTTTAATTCATTACTGGCAGTTGTTCTAATTATCTCAACAGAAGAGTCTCTCAGAAATCTTGATGTGCATTGAAGGTATGCATCACTGAGAAAATCTTGCAGGCGCTTCGCACTTTGATTTGCCCAAGATGGGAAAAGTCGTTTTGAATACCTAAACGGTGTAAGATAGCCAAGCATACGATAACGGTAAGTTTGTTCTTGTGAAACTATGACTAAGCACCCGCCATCAATAGCGAGTGACAGGTGTGGTGGATGATCAAGCTCCGCCCAGTTAAAGTGAGCATCTTCTCCTCCTTGAGCAACATGAATCCCATTATCGTCCACTGTTACCTCGATCTCTTTGTTAAAGAGACGGGCAATTGGATTCGTAGTAAGTGTCAATAAAGTCATTGCACGTAAGCCAGTATATTTACTATTTGTCTCGAAAATTTTTTGTAGTTTACCGTAATGCTTGGAGAGTTGTACTTGAGCTTGGTTAAGCTCTGGGCAGGCACTCAGTTTATGTACAGAAAATTAGCGGACATCTAACTGATGATATTGCTCTAGGGACGTTTCTCAATTTTAAAAGTGTTATAAATAGCTAGCGCAAACGTGTCCCAAAGTGTGTTTGAAAATACTAAATATTTTTGTCTTCCGACATTCACGTCCATCTCCTGAGTCTATTGTGTGTCCTGCCTGAATAGAGACCCAACACATTAGCCTGTCGAGCGTTTGACATACTTCATGTTGTTGCTGGTGGAAGGTATGAACAAGAAACACTACGTGGGTCATATCATCCCCACACCAAGAGATTTTCCAAGCCTAACTTTAACGTAGGGTCGATAGACATGGTTAAAGCTCTTATCAATGCCAGTTTTGAGAATCAAAGTAGCATTGTCACTAATGCCCACAGAGCAAGCTTTGTTTCAAGACTGATGTTAAAGCACTACAAAGCGATTGGTAGCGCAAACACGACCATAGTAGACAGAATGGTGACTTTTATACTGATACATTGCCTCACTCAATTGACTCATTGCATCATTTAAGTGGGCTGGTCATGAGAAAACTGATTATCTATCAGTACCTTAAGTGTATGGGGTGGTGGGGGTTAAATTCCATCTCTTTGAAAGCCTATATATCAAGCTCTTGTGTTTTCTAATGTTCTTACCTAGTCAACTAAACCTCTTAATCCTAGCTATGACTGATTACCCCTGTACGCGGGTAAAATTAACTTTAACCCCTTAAGGGGTTAAAGTGCTAATATCCTCTGTAGGGGTTAATTGACATTGGAGGCAGATATGCTCATAACAAGTCCGAAGCAACTGGGAATATACTTGCGTGATGTTCGCAGGAATCAAAGGCGCAACCAAACCAAAGTCGGCGATATTGTTGGTCTAAAACAGACCACGGTATCAAAACTTGAACGTGCTCCTGCCTCGTCGAGTATCGAAAGTCTGATGCGTCTGCTGTCATCACTAGATCTTGAGCTACATATTCAAGACAAAGCTGTAAGCCGTGAACATGCAAAGCTTCGTGACCCTGATGATTGGTAAAATCCTATAAAACAAAGCCAACTGTATAACTAAGTTGTTCTCTCACAATCATCATCGAGTTAGCAAATCGATGGTTACGCGACCAGTTTATTTTTGCCCAAAAATGTGTCGGCATCGCTGGTTACTCAGATTTGAACACGTGATTTCGAAATACTTGAACTAGTGATGGGCAAATGACAAAATCAGCGCCTGAGCGGCGCGTTCTTAGTCCACGCTAATAAGCCAATGAATTTGTTTATAATTCATAAAAGTGTGATATATTTAACGTAGTTGACTAGAGCATATTGGTCTGAAAGCGCTACCGATGGTCGCATCTGTGCCACTTACGAAATCACTGACTACGTAAAAGCAGAAGCTTGTCTGACAGCAAGCTACCCATTGACTAGCAAGACCCAAAGAGAAGGCACTTCAACATCAACTACAACCAAGAAGGTATCGAGCATGAAGAAATCATCTAAATCTCTGAAAAAACTTGGTGCAGTTGCTGGCTTATCTTCAGCGTTACTAGGGGGTTCTGAACTACAGGTTCAGACCAATGCGTTTTAGTCTTCATCTACCGAGATAAAAATCCCGTTTGCATTCCATAATTCAATGATTTTCCTAGTTTTCTGAGTGTTCCAGAAGCACTTGCCAAATAAGATGAATCTCGCACCTTCTAGATCACGTCTTTCAGTTATCTTAAAAGTGTTTGAAGAGCTTATCTCTATGTCTTTTGATCGGAATTCCCACATCATCACAGTCGGTAGGGTTTAACCATTCAAGGTCACTAGCTCATTTCTGTCCATCAGCGTGCTGGCGAGACCTAGTTAGCAAAGGTTTGCCCCTTTTCGTGCTGGCAACTAGGAAGGGATCCTTCTCGGTTGCTTTCCAGCTCTAAGAAACACTTAGTAATTGCGTCCTCGGTAGCTGTAACGAGCCTATGCCCCTTTATGAGTTTGCGCAATAAATCGCAGTTAAATTTAGCTAGAATCTCACCTTACATTTGCTTATGTCGGATCACGGAGCAGTAGTCCTCACTTTCTTCCAAACATAAGCAGAAACGGCTTTCTTTACAAGTAATTTGCGTCTGCATATTCATGCAATATCACCGAGAGATATTGAACTAGAAACTGTACAAATTACTCCCTCCCGAAAGAACGTGCTCGACCTGATCTTTCATTAGTAGGTAATTTTCTTCTACCGAACGGCCATATTTTTCTGATGTATCGACCTCTACAATTGGAATATCAAACCACTTAAAAACTTTGTGATATGCTGATTCAACACTATTATTTTGCGTAACTGCATCGCCGTACCACTGAACTGTGCCACCTCTGGTCTCTATTCTGTTGTTTATTGTTTCAATATCAGCTTTAACAAAAATTATCACTTCTGGAAGAAGTATTTTTTTATTAATTTTAAGTGTGTCAAAAATATTTTTGACAATATCTTCCCCAAGCATAATTGTTTGGTAAGCCAAAGTTGAAAATACATATCTGTCTAATATGATATCTTCATCGTTTAATACTTTCGAAACCTCGTTACTCTTCAATAAGTTATTTAACAAAAAAAATAGAAATGCACTCTCTTTTGACTCATAGGAGTCAATGACCTTTCTTAGATCATGAGCTTCAGGGACTACCGCATTATGAACGATAGTATTCATTTCTTTCGCATATAGAGAGCTTAATGTTGTTTTTCCACATGCATCTAACCCTTCAAAAACGATAAATTTATTCATTTGTTCCTCATCTAATATTTTGTGATTATTTATAGCTCCTATAATAAGGAACCTAGTTTTATTTATTTTATTTTTGTTAATAGATTTTATGATATTTCTACAATGTCTATATTGGTTTCTTTATATCTTGAAGCAAACGTAATTGGATTAAACTCTATTTGAGAAAGAGCTTTTTCCACACCGCATGAATTAATGCATTCGCTGTATTTATACCCAGATTTATTGGCAGTATTTTGGTAAAAGCAACCCTCTGGACTAATCATTAAGTATGATTCTGTCATAGTAGAATTAGACTCAGAATACATAGGTAACCCTAATCCACTATGTCTATGAACAAAATTATCGAACTGTTCTTTGGAAATTAGTAGTTCATTATCACCATAAGGCATGACCTGTAATACTTTCCATTTGTATGGATTTAGACTAGAAATTAAATTAGAGAAATCCTCTTCCCAATTAAGACTGTTAATTACAGTATTAATCTTTGTTTTGATTCCTGTTTGTGACTGTGTGAGGCTCGCTAGAGCATATGTTAAATCATTAACACCAAAAGAGTTTCCTTTTCGATCGTTTCTTCCTATTTTCATACGTGTACTTAAGTACTGACTGTCAAAGCTGATTCCAATCATGTCTAAAGTATCTTTCGGCAACGGTGATTTTCCATGAATTAGGTAATGTCCATTAGTTATGGTTGAGGTTTTAAATCCTTTTTGTTTTGCAAGAACCAAAGCGGTAACGAACGTATTTCCTAACATCATTGGTTCCCCTCCTGCAAAGTTAAGACGAACACTTTCGTACCCCAGCTTTTCTTTTAAGACTGGAGTGCCTTTGATGAAGTAGTCTGCTAGCTTATCCAATAAGTTAGCGATTGCCTGTTCTGAACGATGGAGTTCTTTGGGGCGTCCCCATTTTGCAAAACAGTATTTACAACTGTAATTGCAGACTTCTGTCATGTGCCAATTGATTACCAGTTCTTTTGTTTTTCTAGATTGTGCTGTTGTCATGCTTTTTATTCTCAGGTATTCAGATGGCTTCAGTATGATAAAATCGGCTCTGTAGAAAAATGAAAAGCAAAATCCCCCCCCTCAATTTTCTTTTTCTAGCGGGAAACGAAACAATAAAAGGACATTCAGTGGCTACTTTTCCAACCTTCGAATCGGTACTTCTTCAGATTGCTAAAGCGCTTGGCGCTAATGGACAGATGACTTCAAAATCGAAAAGCAAGTTTAAATATGTCGAGATGACGATGGATAATTTATCTAATACTTGGGAAAGTATTTTGGGTGATATAGCGGATGCTTTAGGGCTTGATGAAAGAGCGAAAAAAGATCTGATCTCCAATGTTGCAGACGATTACTTGATGCATAAGAACATCGAGCTTAATGTTTATTCTTCAAAGGCGTCACAAAGAAAAATCGTTTGGCATTATTTAGCCAGGGTTATCATACCAGCTCTAGCGAGACATACGGTATTTTGGCAAATTGAATCAAAAATGGATGAAGGTATGCCTGGCGGGCGGTTTTGGTATCTTCCAGCCGTAGATTCTCCGATTGAACCTACGCAACTTCTTCTCCCTGTACCGCAAGTCTTGAATTGGCTTATCGACTTAATCCAAAACACCAAAACATCTATTGCTAATAATTTAAACAACGATCTAGATAGTGTGGATAAATACGAAAAAGTATTAAGGAACCTTTACAATTGGCAAAAATCCAAGAGTACCCCTGAAATATCAAGTATCGAGAAAACGTTTTCGGACGAAGTGAATATACAGTTTGGTGGCTGTTTTGAGCCTGATGAAAAGTCTTCGCAATTTGAACAGGCTCTAGATTTTATTGAAAAAAAAGGTTTGTCTTATGATGACTTACAGCATGAAATAGATATTTCTTGTGAAGACTTAAAGCGAATATTAAGGAGTGAATGCCCAGCAGCGGAGCAGCAAGATTTTGTACAGAAACTAAAAGTACGATATCAGGCACCAAGCTCTGAAGTGATACGTATGAGGTTGCTGATAGCCAGAGCTATTCAAGAGGGGTATGAGCAATTAGTTAAGTATTTAACACCTGGAGTCGATAAGCTATGTTTTGACTTAAATGAAAATAAAACACTCCAATTAGTTGAACTTTACAACTACGTATATAATATGACTTTTAAAGCCCATATTAAAAAGGGAAGTTTAGGAGACCATGCGGAAAATAAGTATTTTGAAGAACAACTTCCTTCTTTTTATAGGTATGATTTATTGCGACTTTTTACCTCAGACAATGAACACGATATCCCATGGAGTACTTTAGATAGAATTAATTGTATTTTTAGCCGTTCTGGAGAAGAGGATATATTAGATAATGTCTTTCCTACGTCTCAAGATGAATTTAAAAAAATGTGTAAACTTATAAAAGAAGAAGGTGATTATTCAAATAATTACCTTATGCGTAGAGATGTTTTAATAGATAAGCTAAAACAAAACAAAGCTCCATTTAAACAATTACAGAATATTGATGATTTTGAGCTAGTATATGGGGCTAGAATCGTTCAGATGAATCAATATTCAAATCCTAATATAGGTGAAATGATTGTTGAAAGGTTAAAATCTCTAGAAGCCACGCCTACAGAGTCGATGAGGCGAATATTATTTGAACTAGAAACTCATCTACTCCTTAAGAAGTTTGGTTCAAAAACCGAAGAAAAGGTATCTGCTTTACTAGATGAGGCGAAAAACTGTGATGATTTTGAATTTTCAAAAGCAAATATACTACGTTATGAAGCACTTCATTATATTGCACAGAATAAGCTTAAAGAAGCAGAAAAAAATCTTAATTTGGCTATCGATGAATGTAAGAAATACAGCTTTGGAAAGTTTAGAGGATTGTTAGCTAGAGATGCATTCGCATTGGCTATAGCAAACCAAAAACTCATTCCTAATAATCACGAAAAGTACTTTAGAGACATGTACTACTGGGGCGGACTGAAAGGAGAATCTAATATTTATGACGTTTCTCGTGAGTTACATGAGTATTTTTGGGACAAGTTGTATCAATGCTATCCTAACTATCAACCGCTTTTTGCTTCTTGTTCTAGCGATATGGAAAAGTTTAGTCGTGATTTCGCAGAGTGTATAAAAAATGGATATTCTATTGAGCTAGTACTTAAAAAACACAAAGCTTTAAAAAAGAAACAACTGAAATATCCACAAGCAGATAGCATCATTTTGCTAATGATGAAGATGAGCTATGAAATGCGTACTAAATTAAATTCTTATAAACAGATGGTACAAGTCGATATTGCTAATGAAATTAGTAATGTATTTAGTGCGATGGTTACAGGCATCAGGAAAATCATCGAATTATGGCCAGAAATCGTTAATATTACAGACTTTAAGTATCAGACGCCTTTGATGTTTGCTGCAAACAACAAAGATTATCAAACGGTAAAAGCATTGTTGAAGGCTAACGCAGATCCGAATCTTCAAGATTTCACGGGTAGAACAGCCCTTCATGCAGCAGCAGCTAGTCGATGTTTAAAATCAGCTTATCTCATACTAGAGTATGGTTGTGATGCAACGTTAATTAACGAAGAAGGTGCAACAGCGTTACATACGGCTACTCGCATGGGCGATCTGCCTATAATTGAACTATTAATTGAAAAGAGACCTGAGCTACTAAAGATTGAAGATTCAAAAGGAATAATACCTGAGCAATTGGCCAGAGAAATTGCCAATAATCCGCTAGCTTACGACGTTCTGAAAAACTTTCTCTTGTCTGAAGGCCGTAGTATTGTCAGACACGAGACTTATAAGAAAATCTTAGAGGTTTTTTAATGGTAGATTTAGTTATAAGTTTCGATTTGAGTTGAAATTTATTTCAGGGTACAAGTATTTCTAAGGATGATCTGCATGTTATGCTGAAAAAGTGCATAACATGAATCTAACACAACTGGTTGAAGATGGAAGTTTTTGTCCATTTTCTTGAATCTCAGGAACAGTGATAAGCAATGCCTGATTATGCTTTTGGATACTAAAAGTTATTAATAGGGTGAAAGTTAGTCCGTCGACGTAAATTAAAAATGTCCAGAGATGTGCCAGAACTATCACTGCTGGCACACTTATGCCCCAAAACGTTTCAGGAACCATGGTAAACCACATAGAATTAGCTAATGAGCAACTACCGTGGAATCTTCAGTAGTTGCAGAATCTGCTACAACTCTTCCATGCCCTAATTGTCCAACAGGCTGTTGGACAAACTCTAGTATCCAATTTTGCAAGAGGGTCTTGCACAAATGCGAAACAACCTGTTTCGTGAATTATTTCTGCCCCCAAATTTCTTAGTGCAATTACTCATTGATATCCCATTCATGGTGTTTTGCCCAACTAATACTTATCTGAATCTGACGAATTGAGTGGAATGAATACTAGAAACTTGTAACAATATAAAAGCTAGACGCATAAGAATAACGCCTCATAAATGAGGGCATGATTGAATAGACATGCCCTCTGGTATTATTTTCCAACACCTAATAGTTATTAAGCGAAGATATACTCATTCGTGTCATAGTATGGGCCGACACCAAATTTTTCATTATTCAATTCTTGACAAACTTTTGAAGAAGTGATGATAACTTGATAATTGCTTTTTTGATCTAGTGTTTCCATTAAGTTTTTCTGTAGGCGGTGGCTTCTAGAAGCATTAAGATCACCACATTCAAAGTCCAGAATCATAAAATTGGGAAGTCTTGATTCGACATCGGAAATTGCATGATTGAGCATCGAGATCTGCAAACTACTCTTCTTCACTACGTTAGAACTATCAGAAAATGTCACTCGTCCCCCAACTGACCATTCATCTTTCCCAAAATTAATCTCGTCACTTAACGCTGAAGCTTCTCTAAAATTGTGCTCGTTACCTAGGTCAGATTCAAGTAGCTGTTTGGCTGTTTTAGAAATAGATTGAAGAACCCTGAATCTTCTTTCTTTGCTATTTCTTTCATTCTCTTCAATTTTTCTATTAATTTTCAACAGTTCGTCTTCTTTTATCTTTTTCTCTTTGAGCAAACTATCAATCTTTAAATATGTTTCTTTGTCACTTATTTTTTCGTCTAGTTCACTTTCAAGCTTGCTGATTTTCTTAGAATACTCTTCAATAACTATTTCACGTTCATTTGTTGAACTAGATATATTACGAAGTTTTGACTCTTTATCTCTTAAATTTGATGTGTTCTTAGCAAGTAATTCATTTACTTCTTCCAAACTAACATTCAACTTATTAATGGTTTTTTGGTTCTGCCTTTGTTGATATTTTAATTCAGAGAGAGTCTCCGTATATTTTTCTTCTAAACTGTGTTCTGGTATGTCATTCTTGCATAGACTACATTTACACTCTTCCGTTTCAACCTCCTTTATGGAGGAAAAACAACTAGGGCAATATGTAAAGCTCATCTCACCTAAAGAGATAAAGGTATTCTTAGATTCGCGTAAAGACTTCAATCGAAAATCAAGGCTTTTTTCAAATAACATGCAGTCAGTTATTTCTGACTTTATATATAACCTTTTCTCTTTAAGGTGAGTAATGTTATATGTCATTTCAGCAATATCTTGTGAAATAACAGCTATGTTATCTGTAAAGCCCTCTGGTAACGAAGTTGAAGACATACTAAGCTTTCTGTTTTTCTCTATGACACATATCTCAAGTTCGTTTTGCTTGTTTGTGATTGCGTCATCATAGTCTTTGAGTGAAGTTAGTTCATCAATCTCCAAAATACGCTTATAAGATTTAATATCAGATTCTATTGAGTCGATATTTCGGGTCAACTTCCACTTTTTTTGTCTACTTTCGTAAAGAGAAAGATCATCTAGACCAAGAACAAAATCTCCAATAGCTTGCCTAGTACTAGCACTATCATATCTCGCATCAACCTCGCTTCTGAAAATTTTTGTAGAATCAGATGACTGGCTTAAATATAAAAGCCTTAATACTTGGTGCATCGTTAAGTTGTTGCTATCAGACGTAATTGATTGTCCCCATCCCAAAGCTTCAAAGAAAAACTCTGAGAAGCTCATTTTGTTTTCACTCCGAGTAGGGCCAAGGTGGTGCCAACCTTCCTCTGTGCATATACTTTCTTCATAAGAACCATCAAATACGTCTATATAGGGTTTCTTATTTTTAGTATCAATGGCTCTAACAAGAGTTAGTTGAGTATCATCAATAGAGACTTCAGCGATAACCTTATTGTATTTTTCAATAGGCTCCTTCCATTCTCTATCTTTTAGCTCTCCACCAAGGGCATAGAATATGAGATCTAACAAGGTAGATTTACCAACAGAATGCTCGCCTCTTATGACGTTAATGCCCTCATGAAATGGCTGGTCATACATAACCTTGTCACCTTTAAAAGCGATGAAGCGGTTAATCATTAATCTTTTATAGGTCATACCTGTACTCCATTAAACCAGATTTCGATTTTAGACCAGACTCACCATGTAATTTTAAATCTTTCATTTTTGTGGTGATAATCTGGAATTCTATTGATTTTCGAAACTCATCGATTTTTATTTGCTCAACCAAAGAATCTGGTAACTTATGATGTTTTATTTTAATTAGGTTATCATTGGTGTATTCAATAAGGTTTTTTGAAAGTAAATTAATTAATACATTTGTTCTTATGGTTTTTAATTCAAAAAATATTTTTCGTGGATTATCAATATACTCATAGCTATCAGGTATTTGATGTAATTTATTATATAGAGTTGTGTTTTTTCTTGGCCATTTGTCTATGTTTTTTAACTGGCTAGGGAAAAGGTGATAGAAATCGGCAATATGAAGATAATTGATATTTACTGGCATTCTACATGCACTCAAAATACTAAGTAATCTATAAGCACAGTGATTAGCATCTTTATATGGATGATATATTATCATTATTTCCACCTCAAATGACACTTGCCAGTCAAAAAGTAAAGCATACCTCTAATCATTTCCATTGACATTGGTTGGACAACAAGTATTTCCTCGTACAAAGGACTTATTATCTTATCTTGAATCTCATTATCGATTTTGCTATGACTTTCTTGTTGTACTATAAGTGGTTTTATGTAACTTTTAAAATAGGAATTTATTTTGCTCAAACAATGAAAGTACACAATCTGTTCTTTATCAGATAGCTGTTTTCTTGATACTTTTCTAGAAAATCTACTTTCCAAATACTCAGCATCTTCTAATAAGTCTATTCGATCGCCTTCTATAAGCTTATTTTCTAAACCTATTATTTTTCTGCCAGGTCTAGGAGACAAAAATTCCTGAAACTCCTCGATCATATCTCGGTAAGCTGGATCTTCCTTAGCTAGCTTTTGTGAAGTATCGATCAATGTGAGCAATGCATTTTTCTGAAGCAATACTGATGAAGACTCAATCGATATTGGTACATTCATCGATCTATCAAGTATGTCCTCTCTAAGTTTTCTTTCAAAAAGAGGCGTCGTAGTATTCGATTCTAGCTCGGCGATTAAGTCTTTATCTATTATTGTACAAGATACATCATTGATTCCGCAGGAATCAGTAATTATACCTATTAGTGCTTCCTCGCCATTCCGATCAATAAAAACAGGGCTTCCAGAAAAACCTGTTACTTCAAAGTTTTTCTGTTCTCCATGAGCATTAATATTCGATTGAATATTAAACTGGACATTATTTCCTGTTTGGAATGGAGTGCTGAGAATTAGTCGATCTTCTGTTCCACCTTTCCATGCTTGATACTTATCATCGAACTTGGAAAACTCTTGAACTTTTACTTTAGTATGATTGGCATCAGTGGAAACTTTTACAATGGCAATATCATTTGTTGTTGATTGACTCACTTCAATTGCCGATAGTTCGATTGAACCAGACCTTATTGCCGTTACTTCAGTAGGTGCGATACAAGTATTACACTTTTTGTCAGCACAGTTATCATAATCAACGCAAAAAGAATGTTTGCTAGAAAGAAGAAACGTCTCATCGTCATTACTAAAGAGTAAGGCGCTACTGTTGGACACGACCTTGCCTCCTAAATTTATCTCCAGATCTATTGTTCTTTCTTTAAAATTCATATTTGAATTCCAAATAGTCTGCATCTGGCTTAATAAAATGTATACCCATACTATTCTCTAGCATATTAACTTTACCACTATTTTTAGTAATATAAATTTTAGAATTATTATTATCTAAAACTCTAAAGATAGTCGTTGGTGAAGGGTGGTTATGATTGTTGTCAGCATTTGAGCATATTAGAAAATGGTCGCACTCAAAAATACTTAAAAGTTCGTTATTTGTATTCTTATCACTTCCATGATGTGAAAGCTTAATAAGATCGTACTTTATTTTAGAAGGATTACTTTTTTCGTAGCTTTGTATAACTGTTGTAGGGTGCGCATCGCCTAAAAGTAAAATTCTATAGCCATAAAAAGTAATATCTAAGGCAAGGCTAGAACCATTGGGTTCCCTCCTATCTTCAACAAAACTGCTATCATCCTTAGCCTGCTCTCGTTGCTCATCTATAGACAAAATTGCTTTATTTCGAGCTACTTTGATATTTCTCTGTTTCTTTTGCTCTTTTTGGATCCAAGTTGAGTACTTTTCTAGCTTTTCCCTATTTGGAGACCTAAAATCAATATTAAATTCGTCAAACTTCTTTCCAAGGAAGTAACCATCTTCGGAAAGTTCAAGAGGTATAATCTTATTATTAATCATACCATTTAGTTCAACATCCTGATTTAGTGATACCTTAACGTTACGAGATTGGTGCAAAACCCTATCAATATAATCGTGATGATTGAAAATAAACTTTTTTATTTCAATGCCTTCATTTATAAAATGCTTAAACCCACCAATATGATCATCATCATTATGAGTAACGATTGCAAGATCTACCTCTCTATCAGATATGAGTTCCTTGATCGTCTTTGCCAGATTTTTACTAACTCTTGATGACTTTGGGCCAGAATCAACCAAAACCGTGTAGTTCGTATTATGATTTACTAGTAAAAGGCAATCGCCATTTTCGGCATCCAGAGCATAAAGGGATATAGAGTTAGACATTTTCAATATTCAATCTTTCGACAAGGTATGATGTTCAAGTAATTTCGAAACTCAAGGGTCTCGAACAATTAGTCACTTGCACTTATAGGTGCATTATATGGTAACCGTCTCATAATGACACACTTAAATCACTGTAAGTGTGAGCAGTGTTCTCTTTGTTATCATAGTGTTATATGCTCATGGGCTATATGGGGGTTCTGAGAGGAGGTTGTCAATATTTTAGGGATGACTCTAATCTGCACTAGCAGCTAGACTGAATAGGGAGTTAAGCAACTTTGCCATACTTCAGATAATTCATGAGTCACTAAATTAGCAATCTCATTGACTCATTTCTGTCCAAAAGAGAGTTAAACAGCTTTCTTGTAAGAAAGCTGTATCTCTAATTCGAATAAGATGTTTGAGACGTTCAAGGCACCTAAGTTGGTATTGTGGTGTTACGTGTGTTTCTCTCAATCAGGGTTTTAAAATCAAGAATTTTTCTCTGATTTCTGAGTTTGGTCATTGCTTGTGCATCATCCACCACACAAATCCCAGCGGCGGTGTTCTGGCAAAACTGAGAAGCCAGGCAACGTACCTCGATAACTGCGGCTTTATCGCGGCGATGCGCTCGTAAGGTCAGGAGTGATTTCGGTTCGTCATACTCAATAAACTCGTAGTCTCGAAACAGTAAAGCAAAACTCACCGCCGCTGCTTCGGTGTCCGTAGCAGGAACGGTGGCATAATGGCTTCGGGTTATAGGAATAGCATGAATAGGGTAATCATCATTGAGTAATACCGACAGGTTGGGATGCATGTCAGCAATATGCCCTTGAATGTAATCTCGTCGTATATCTTGATAAAATTTCTGATATTGGAAGTACGAGAGCGTAATGCCGTTGCTAATATCCCAATTGTTATCTCGTAGTAAATCACTAAAACAGTAATCATCAATCTTCAACAGTTGCTTGAAGTTGTCAAAACCACCCAACGTCCGTTGGATTTGTTTTTGGCTCACACCACGTTTGAGCAGGTCGGCTTCATTGAGATACGGTTCAGTGCGTAATATCGTGGTGACCAGCTCAATTAGACCGATATCCACGGCACTAATACCTTGCATCAGAAGCGGCGCAAAGTAGTCGGAATGGGAGTAAGCCAGGCCTTCATCTAGTGCTGAAATTACGCTAAGGCGTATGGGGTTAGTCATCATCATGGTTAAACTCCTAATTAAGAGAAAAGGGGACGTGTCAGGCTTGGGGTAGTGTAATAACCTCTATAGATCAGCCAGCGGAAGTAAAAACGAATGGCGTCAATACGTTGTTTTTGCTCTTTGTGGCATATGTTCGATTGGCGAAGTGTCTTACGATATTGACGAATGTCTCGCGTCTGTATGTATAACCTTTCATTGCTGCTGGAGTGGTTGTCGTCAACGAAGCGTAAAAAATGATGAAGGTAATCTGTAATCTGATTGAGTCTGAATCTAGGCATCCCTGACTGAGCACGCTCTTCCATTAATTCACTTAACCAATTGAGGTATGGAAAACGAATGTCCTCTTCTGCATTGCTCAAGTCTAGAGGGGGCAAGGTTGGGAAATCGTCTGTTGACGGTTTGTGTTTGTAAGCACGAAGCACAGGAAAATGTTTAGCCATTAAATGGATTTGCACTAATAATTGCTGACTCAATGACGGAGAGTCGGGAAGGTCATGAGGGGTGTTTTTGAAGAAGCACTTAGCTTGCAAGCGCACTGCTTTCGCTCTGTTTATTGCATACTGTAGTTCATCTGTTTTCAGTGCCACAAAATAATGAGACCTAGTGTGACCTGAGATTCTTAATAATAATGGCGGTGTGATTTTGACTTGATAAATGCCATGCTGATTGGTGGAGATATGATGGGCGCTAAGCTGACGGTGTTGCTTTATTCCGATGTTTTCAGTTTGATGAGTGACGGTTTGGCGGCCTTTTCGACGTATACGGCGCAGTGCTTGCATTTCACCAAAGCGAGGATGTTCGCTGATGGGTTTTACCTCAAATTGGCTTAAGTGAGCTTGATGTAAGTTCGAATTTGGCATAGGCGTGATTCCTTCTTGGCTGAATTTAGGATGCAGAAAGCTGCACCCTAAACTAGTTGAGGGGGTCATAAGTGACGGTGAGTTAATGAATTGGAGCTAAACTGTTTAGGCTCAGTAGTAATACCTCAGGTAGAGGTGGGTTATTACGCGCTCCGTCTACACTCGGTACGGTACTGTCCCGCAACGGAATAGTATTTACCTGTTGATTTGACAATATAATCGCTCCAGCACTGATGAATCTCATATCGCTCATTGAGATACAAAGCACTGTTGTATGAGGCACGGGTCGTATTTGGATCTAAATGGGCGAGACACATTTCAATGGCATCTACTTTGAAGTTAGTGTTCTCGTTGAGGTAGGTACTTGCGATACCTCGGAATCCATGACTGACTAAGCGTCCTTTTAACGTGGTGAGGTTTAATGATGACGTAACAGCGTATGGGCTGATGTGAGGAAACTTAGTGTTCTGTTTATCAGATGGGAATACATGCGCCTGGTCTCCTGAAATGGGCTTCATAAAGGCTAACAAGCCGAGCGTATATTCGTTCAGTGGAACGAGATGCTCACGCGCACCTTTAGTGTAAAAGTTAGGCACCGTCCAAAGCTTCAACTTAAAGTCAATGTCACACCATCGCATCGCGGCGAGTTCAAACGCTCGTGTCATCGTGTGGAGTTGCATTTCAAACGCGCAGCGAGTGACTAATTTCATATTGTGTTTTGACATGGTAGCCATTACCTCTGCTAACTCATTAGGAGGGACAGCAGGCATATGCGTTACCTTTGGCTTAACAAACTCATCTTTGATATTTGCTAACCAGTTACTCTTGATGTAGGTTCTATTAATAGCAAAATACATGATTTGGTTAACAAAAGTACAAGCGCGTTTTACGTTTTCTAGTTGTCCTTTTGCTTGAAGCGGTTTGATGACTTCAATCACGGCGGTGGTGGTAATAAGGCTCAGAGGTATGTGGCCTAGCTTTGGGTATAAATGACGCTTGAAGAACAAGCGCTTTCGATGACTTGTTCTCACCTTATTCATAATACGCTTGATTTCTTCTTCACCAAAACCTGTACCATTCTTTTCGGCTTCCTTCTGAGCTTCTTCAAGTAACTTTTTACGAGTGATCGTCTCTTTTCCTTCGTCTCGTTCAAGCATAAGCTCGGCAACCAACTCAAAGGTACGCTCACTGACAATGGCTCGGTCAAGTTTTTGCTTATCACGATAGATTTTCGGATCAACGTTATTTGCCATCTGTGTACGAAGCTCTTCTGCTATTTTTCGGACTTTGGCGAGTGTTAGGTTAGGGTATGAACCAAGCCCGATTTTCTTGCGTTTTTTGGTGTTAGATTCTGTATAGATAAATAACCAGTTCTTTGAGCCATTATTACGTACTCTTAAGTAGAGGTTTCCTCCATCCGATAGTGTGTATTCTCTATCATTTGGTTCTGCTTTTTTAATTTGTGTGTCTGATAATTTATAGATAGCAGCCATGCTGTTACCCTCCTTTATTTGTGTGTGTCCCCTGAACTTATCAATCGGTTTAGGGGTACGCAAGGGGGGACTAGAGCTGTGAGATGTAGTGAGAAACAATGATTGTGAAAGAGTGTTATTCTATTTTAAATCAATTGGTTAGGTGGTTGTGTGAGAGTTGGTGAGACCTAATGAGTCGTGTCTAGGAATTCTCAAGAGGGATTCGCAACGCGTGGCATTTTCACTATGCGTTAGTTTAAGTGATTAAGGTGGTTTGCGGCGGCATCGGTATTGCGTTGCTCACCCCTTAACAGGGCGTTATGCGTTTACGAGGAAATTATGGCATCAGAAGTACAAAATTGGTTATCAGGTAAATTAGAAAACACGAGACTTGATGACGGTGTTACATATACAGCTATCGCAGACTTTTGCGTAATGTGGGCTGTGTTTGAGGGGACTGAGTTGGCAGATGCTGACTCTGCTGTTGATGAACTCGCTTATGTGGCTTGTCGATTAGTTAAAGACCACATTGATTTTTCTGAGGAATTGGCGTTTTGGTCGAATCGATATATTGAAGAAGGTGCAACGAATAAGCCATTCGATAAACTAGGCTTTACTCATAAACCGCACATTAAACTAGTGTCGGATGTATTGTTGGGCAATCAAACAGATGCTCTAAAAGTAGCTCACGCAATATTGTTGATAGTTTATCGACTCAGAAATAACTTGTTCCACGGAAATAAGGATATTACTCAGATCCATAATCAAGTAACCAACTTAGATATGGCATCTAAGGCATTGATAAATGTTGCTACAGTCAGTGGAAGGTATGTCTTTTTGAACAACGCATAACAAACTGTTTAAGAGTGATTCGCAACGCATGGCATTTTTACTATGCGTTGCGTTTAGTGTTTAAGGTGGTCTGCGGAGGCTTCGGTATTGCGTTGCTCACACCTTAACAGGGCGTTATGGGGCTCTCGGGTTTTGAGAAAATAGGTAAATATGAAGAAATCAGTCTCGATTGAACAAGTAGTCAATGTTCTGTTTGTTTTGTCATGTATCGTCGTTTTTTGTCATGATGTTTGGTGGTCGGATCTACCGGAAATATTTGATGGAGGGTCAGAGCTTTTAACATCAATATACAACTTAGCAATAGGCTATGTTGTCAGCTTTGTGTTCTATTTACTGGTTGTTCGATATAAGGAACATAGAGACTCTGCATATGTAAACAAGGTGACGTTGCCTTTTATTGAACAAATAATTGAAAGCTCAAGTCTTGTTAACGAGTGTATTGTAAATGATGAGTCAGTAAAAAAGTTAGATGCTGATTTGATTAGAAGTAAGATGGAGATGTTGAAATATACTGATTATATTCCAAAAATTGCCAAAACTTTTCTTTATAGCGCAACTACGTGGGATGTCTTCTTAATCCAAGAAAAGCAGAGAAGCCAAAAAAACATCAAAAGGTTATTTGAGTTTGTAGCTCACCTCGAACCAAAACTGATCGAGACCGTAACAAGGTTGGACTCGTGTAGTTACTATATATCGTTGGTATTTGTGAGTCGTTATAGTGATGAAATGAAGGATACCTCGATGAGCGAATTAGCAGACTCTTTAGCTAAACATAATGAAATTATTGATGAGCTAAGAGTGTTCGTCGACAAACGAAAAGCCCCACAACAAAGCGTTTAAGACAGATTCGCAACGCGTGGCACTCTCAGTTCAAATTAGGTTTTGTGTTTAAGGCGCAATGGTTTAGGTTAGGTGAAGGCGTTGCTCACTACTTAACGCGGCGTTATGTTTAAAAGAGGTTAACGGTGAAATTCTACAAATATATGGCATTAAACAAGAACACACTTGATGCTTTTATTAATGAGTATTGTTGGTTTAGTTCACCATCTGCCTTTAATGACCCATTCGATTGTGGACTCATAAAGGGTGACAAAATGAAAGAGTTTTTCCTCGAAAGTAAGAAAATCCTTTGTCTTGCTAGAGATCATGATAATTTACTAATGTGGTCCCATTATGCGGATTCTCACAGAGGTATTTGTGTTGAATACACTCCATTTAGTACTGAAGAAATCTGTAGCTTGAAAGAGCAGGGAGTGTTTGGCGATTTTCCTAATGATCGACTTTGTATTGTGCAAAATGCCCGAAAGGTTGAATACAGAACAACAGAACAGATAAACAACTATCTAGATGCATTGCCTGACACTGATCAAGAGTTTTTGTCTTTGCACCAACAAAAAATCGAAGAAGGTTCGACTGAAGATTTTTATGCAACAATCAGTAGTGCTTTAACTATAAAGCATGAGTCATGGGCATACGAAAGTGAGTACCGTATTATTCATGATGGTGAAAACCGAAACACTCATCCAGGAAAAATTACCAAAATATACATTGGAGCGAAGGCATCGCCACAGGACAAGCGAACACTTTCGATGCTAATTGATGAAAGCATAGAGTTGGTTTGTATGGACTTCTCCAAAACTAAGTACTCATTGACAGAGCGTTCTTTGGAACCAAAGGTTGATTTTGCAGGACTTGGTCTTTACTTCAAAGAATAAACATAACAAACAATTTAAGAGTGATTCAGCACGCTTGGCATTTTTGGTTTGGGTCTAGTTTAGTGATTAAGGCGTTCAAATTGGGTTATGTGGTCGCGTGCTTCACACCTTAATTGGGCGTTAGGCTACTTAAAGAGGATAAAGTGAACATTAAATTATTTTCTGCTTTGTTCGCGCTATTATTTCCATTATATGCTCAAGCTATTAATGAAGTCCGAGATGATATGTTTGGCTTTAACTATATGCTACCAGAGTCAAGTGTGTGTATTTCCGCTAAAGAGTCTGATAGTAAGCTAGTTTACTGCGAGTGGGTTAAGGGTAATGGCTATACTGGGGACGTAAATTCCTACTCTTGTATGATTTCTGAATTTGAGAAGTATATCTTTTTTAAAAGTCGTTCGGTGTGTATTGAGCAACTTGAAATAATGCGAAGTAATGCTCCGTAGTCGTAGCCTAACAAACTGTTTAAGAGGGATTCGCAACGCGTGGCATTTTTACTATGCGTTGCATTAAGTGGTTAAGGTGGTATGCGGCGGCTTATGTATTGCGTTGCTCACCCCTTAACAGGGCGTTAGCTCACTCATCGAAGATAATTTGTCTGATGGAAGATTTACAGGTCGTAGTGCCTTATAAGGTTGGCTACATAAGTGTATAATTCCTAGAATAATTTTCTATTGAGGCGTCATCGTATCATGCTTGGTTGGCTTTTTTTCTTTCTTTCCTGTGTTGTTTCGTTTGTCAGCGGTTTCAAGTTTTTGCTACCAGTGATGGAGTCTTCACCGTATAAGGCGTTCATGTCGCTCTATAATGAAGATGCTTTTGAGGTCTTCCTTCCCGACATTCAGTGGTACTTCATGAGCAAGATGCTTAGCTCTATGCAATTGGTGATAATGGTATGGGGAATACAGTTTTTTATTATTAGCTACCTGAATGTCGAAAAAGATCTAGTCAATAGACATTCAAAAAAACTCAGCTACTTTAAAAGTGCTATTGTGATCCAGTCTTCTGTCATGGGCTCTTTTATATTAGGAGGTGTTTGTGATGCAATTAGTCGTTCAGGAGGGGTATTAATGTGGTGGGATAGCATTGCTATTTCGGTACTACTCATCGCATTACCAATTTTGTTTAAATATAGAGATATATTTAAACTAGGTTACCGTAAGGGTAGCTTTCAGGACAAACACAAAACAACAATAACATGGTGTCTATTGAGCCTTGCCGCTTCGCTCTGGTTATACGTACAGTTTGTTCATGACTTCATTGAGCTTTATGCAATGTACCAAAGCGTGAGCTAACAAAGCATTTAAGAGTGATTCCCAACGCTTGGCATTTTTCATTTCATCGTTGGGTTCAGTGTTTACGGTGGCTTGGTTGAGTTTCGTGGTAGCGTTGCTCACACCTTAATGCGGCGTTAGTATTCAGGAGGAAAATTAGTGCTTCATCAGATAGACAAATATCAGTGTTCTGCTTGCAACATTAAATCCAAACATATTACCGTATTGATTAGGAACCCAAGTCCTTTTGCTGGTGTAAAACATCAAAAGCGTAAAGAGTTTATTGCTGGGTTAATCAAAGGCTGGGCAGTTGGTCCATTTTTAGCTTCTATGGATGAGTTTTCTCGACATACGATCTGTGAAAACTGTGGTATCAAGACGATAGAGAACTGACAAATAAGACTTCTTTTTAAGTTCGGTGTAACAGGTTGGGTCTGAATACTAACAAACTGTTCAAGAGGGATTCGCAACGCGTGGCATTTTTACTATGCGTTGGTTTAAGTGTTTAAGGTGGTATGCAGCGGCTTTGGTATTGCGTTGCTCACCCCTTAACAGGGCGTTAGGGCTACAAAATTGGAGTGCAGATATTGAACATCTTTAATAATTCCGAAGTTAACATGTGTATTGGGGAGCTATCAATTTCAGACAAGCCTGTTGATGTCCTAGAGGCTTGGGGGAAGCTTAATGGTCAGTACCCTAATTTGAGTAGTGTGATTCAGCTCGATAACTACGATAGAAATGTATTACCTCAATGTGTCCAAAAACACACAAAGAAGCCAGATAATTACTTAATCCCTTATTTTAAGTCAGATAAGCTATATTTCATCGACGATGAAATGATTAAGAATATATTCATTAAAGGAACTAATGTATTTCCAATAGATCACTCAGTAATGATGGACTCAAATATCTGTTCCTATATCGACAGTCTTGTTAGAGGGAAGCCTCTAGGTACTGTCGGACCCAAGCTATTACCTATCATTGATGATCTTCTGCGTGATGGTCTTAACTTTGATTTTCTTTTCTATATGATTGAAAATATTAAGCACGTTCTTCCATCTGCTAATTTCTCAGCAAAAAGTAAACTGGAATTTTGGAAAAGTCTGAATATTAACTTTAGGAAAAATCTTGTTAGTCTTCATTACTTTTCAAGTATTGACAGTAAAGAATATAGTCGGACATTAAGACCTAATTTCCTTCTATCTTATAGACAGTCTGCTCGACGTGCTATTGATGCTACATTTGGGTTTTACATGTCAAGTGAGGGTAAAAACTACCTATCGCAGTTTGCTGATTTTCAAAGAGTAGTCCTGCTGAGTATTATCGGAATGTTACGGATAAATTTATCATCTAACAAGAATGGCAGAAATAAAATGCTCGAATTTTTCGACTTCATGCACAGTGAAGTGGGAATTTATATGGAGCGAGAAGCGATATTAGCACATGAGTATTTCTGTGATTCAAAGTCGCTGCCGATACTAAAGAAAATCCAAAAAGGTGGTAACAAAAAGAAACTTTTAAAGAATTTGGATAACATTGCTTGGGATATGATAACCCCTAGACTAATGGAGCGCCTGATGTCTTCTGGTTTAGGGGCAAAAACTGACTATTTCATCCCCATTTTTATGACATTTGATGAGGATCTTAAGCATATGTTGGAGTCTTTTCAGGTCAAGCTAGTTATATACGATAAAGATAGTGGAGGCTTGCTGTCTATTCCTGAATGTAACTCCGCGGACTATTTTGAGAACGCTGGGCTTAAAAACTGTACGGACTACTTTTTTAGTGAAGTCAAAAAGAAAGAACGGCATAGTAGAAGTGTACACACTAGAGAAAGTATTTTGCCTGTATTGTTTAGTGAATATCGGAAACTCAGGCAAGCAATATAGCCCTAACAAAGCATTTAAGAGTGATTCCCAACGCACGGCATTTTTCATTCCATCGTTGGGTTTCGTGTTTACGGTGGTATGGATTAGGTTAGGTGGTAGCGTTGCTCACACCTTAATGCGGCGTTATGTTTTTCTTCCCAGGTTGAAGTTATGGATTTTGAAAGTAGCCTTCTAGATATTCATCACCTATACGGCAATCAGCTTTCTGATGAGCTTATAGAGTTTTTTACTGCTTATGCTGGTAGTGAATTATCCGAATTAGAAATTGAACTTACAGTCAATTACTACGGAAACATCACTCAGCAAGAATCTCTTGAAAAGATATGCAGTAGTCGCGAAGTTATCGAGATTCATCAATATCTCGGTTTCTTGGAAGATTATGTGGTGCACTTTGAAATAAGCAAAGATTTTGTAGAAGCACAACATTTATACCCGGTTGCTTTATCGTATGATTCTTTATACTTAATTTCCCTGTCGGGAGTACACAGCGGGAAAGTTTACCATGCAGACAATGGTGACTTCGGTATTGGAGTGGTATGCAATAGCCTAAAAGATTTTAAGAAATTAGTTGGGTTGTTGTAACTAATTTCTTAAAAACATAACAAAGCATTCAAGAGGGATTCACAACGCTTGGCAATTTTGGTCTGAACTAGCTTTAGTGTTTACGGCACAATGGTTTAATTCGGGTGGTGGCGTTGTTCACCCCTTAATGCGGCGTTAGCATACTTTGATAGGAGTTAAGATGACTACGATAGTCGAACAAATTGTTAATCGTGAAATTGACTCGGTCATCGTGTATGAATCTGACCAAGTTATAGCTTTTGCAGATCATGACCCAATCAACTTTGGACATATTTTAATCTGTCCTAAGACTCAATATCGTACTTTCATCGACCTGCCTGAGTCTGTGTTTTTAGAGATCACCGACGTTGCAAGAGATTTATATAAACGTATAGAAGCTAAGTTCAATCCTGATGGTATCGGCTTTATGCAAAATAATGGAGAGGCACCTCATTTCAACGAGCTCGATCACTACCATTTGCATATTTTCCCTAGGTTCCATGGCGACCAGTACGGTTGGGTTAGTAGTGAACTTGGAATTCAAACTATGGATAAACTAAGAGAATCACTTAAAGAACTATGAGCATTGAAAAAATATGCTAACAAATTGTTCAAGAGTGATTCGGCACGCGTGGCATTTTGACTATGCGTTGGTTTTAGTGGTTAAGGTGGTATGCAGAAGCTTCGGTATTGCGTGCCTCACACCTTAACAAGGCGTTAGTATTCAGGAGGAAAATTAGTGCTTCATCAGATAGACAAATATCAGTGTTCTGCTTGCAACATTAAATCCAAACATATTACCGTATTGATTAGGAACCCAAGTCCTTTTGCTGGTGTAAAACATCAAAAGCGTAAAGAGTTTATTGCTGGGTTAATCAAAGGCTGGGCAGTTGGTCCATTTTTAGCTTCTATGGATGAGTTTTCTCGACATACGATCTGTGAAAACTGTGGTATCAAGACGATAGAGAACTGACAAATAAGACTTCTTTTTAAGTTCGGTGTAACAGGTTGGGTCTGAATACTAACAAACTGTTCAAGAGGGATTCGCAACGCGTGGCATTTTTACTATGCGTTGGTTTAAGTGTTTAAGGTGGTATGCAGCGGCTTTGGTATTGCGTTGCTCACCCCTTAACAGGGCGTTATGCGTTTCAGAGGTAATATGGAATATCTTCACTTAAAAAAAGATGCTTCACATATTCCCGTACTCCAGGTTGGGAAGTTTCGCTGCATAATTGTGGCTGAGGAAGCAGTAGCTGAAAGCTGGCAATCGAAATTGAGTTCTTGGCTAGTCGAGGGTGGTTGCTTATATGCTTTAGCTTGGGGTGTTAATGCCAGTTCTTGGGATACATCTATAGATATAGCTAATATCACTTACGTCGGAGGTAGCGATTTGAATGATGCAAATTTGGTTGTAACAACTTGGCACGATGATGAGCCGCTGTCAGAAGTCTTTTGGTTTGCAAAACATTTAGCATTACATCCTTACTATGAACTTAGAGATACTGTAGTTGTTCATATCTCTAGCGGTGAGCCTCGCAAACAAGAGTTCGTCGAACTTTTAAAAAACGCATAACAAATTGTTCAAGAGTGATTCGGCACGCGTGGCATTTTTACTATGCGTTAGTTTTAGTGGTTAAAGTGTTATGCGGAAGCTTAGGTATTGCGTGCCTCACACCTTAACAAGGCGTTATATTCATCGGGAAAACTGGAGATAAATGATGATGAACATACAACTAGAAAAACCAGTCTTCTATCGGAATGAGTTTGCTTTGAGGTTTGAGTTAGGCCCTGATGACGTCGACATATGGTTGGATGACGACCGAAAAAATTATAATGAACAGTATTTTGAAATTGCGATGAGTAGAGCGCTTAGTATCTATGAAGCAGCATTTAAACCTTCGGATAAGATCAAAGTCTGTTATCAAATTTTTTCTGATGGACGGAAGAAAATTAGAAAAAGTGACTACTTCTTTAAACTGTTCAAGCCTCTGTATGATAAAACGTTAGATTTTTCGGAACATCGAGATATTTATATCGAAGATCTAGAGTACAAAAGACACTGCTGGAAAAGAGTCACCATTTCCGATGTGACCGTGTCAGAGTTAAAAATAAAACCGATCATTCAGGCTTGTATTGACGGTGACTTTGGTGATCGTGGACCAACCCTAGCAGGGCAACTGTTTATAATTAATTGTGATAAAGAACTGATTTATCACATCTATGATGACCGAGGCCTAGATGTTGCCGCCAACAGTAAAGGCGCTCTAGAAGGCCTCTATCAAAATCAAAACCAGTTGTTACTCGATTATGATAAGCAATATATGGATAGTTTGTTCAAATGAATATAACAAACTGTTTAAGAGTGATTCGCAACGCGTGGCATTTTTACTATGCGCTGCGTTTAGTGTTTAAGGTGGTATGCGGGAGCTCCTGCATTGCGTTGCTCACACCTTAACAGGGCGTTATTTCCGCAACGGATCTCTCAGGCTGAATGTACGTGATTGTAGCCTAAGAGTGAAAGTGGCGGGGTAATAGGGTGGAAAAGCGGCGAAAAGGGCGAATATTGG
>NZ_JAWPOL010000279.1:0-1185 GCF_033391095.1 Vibrio sp. Vb0667
GCCAATCGACGGAAAAATCCCGCTGGTGGAAGAGTTGTAGAAGTAGTCATAATTCCATCACTTACCTTAAAAATTGTGCGTCAGGATATAGATTCCGTCAGTCTGTGAAAAGAGAGCTGACGCACAGACTCTCCAATTACGACCAAATCTAAGAGCTTTTCACGAAGGATGATGGCTGCGCATACGCATGTTTGAGGCGTATGCTTAAAACGATGCTGATTGAATGGATCGTCATCGCCGTGGTTTTGGGTCAGTTACCTGGTTCGAAAGTTGCGCAAGTTGATGCTTTTCATCTTCAGTAAAATGTTGGGTCAACGCGAGTTCTAATGCTTTCTCTGAAAGCTTGGTTGCTGGAGCGCTAAACAGCTTGGGATGCATACTAGACAAAGCTAGTAATGCCTTTTGCAGGCGAACCTGAACTTGCAGTTGAGCTGCCCCATCATGCGCTATCGGCAAAAAGACATCATCGAATAAATCTTGGCAGTTTAACGAGGGCACAAACAATCTTGGGAAGCGAGTTTTGGTTGGCTGTTGGCTAATAAGTTCTCCCCAAAGTGAAAGCGCCCGAATCGAACGTCCCAGAACATCAATCGCAGTACCATTATCATTAACGGCAGGAGAGAGGGCCCTAGAGGCTATTTCTGCAAGTACAACTAAGCCAAAGCGAGGATCTTGGTCATAGGATCGCTCAGTTCGGATCGTGAACGCTGCCGTTACCTCACTTTCTTCTGTTAATTCGCCACAGACCCAAGCCAATGGTTGACCAAGATAAACAAAACTCCCTGGCTGCCTCTCAATATAGATAGTGGATTGAGAGGCTTTAGCAACACTATCTAGATGGTGCATATCAATATGTTGTAAGTAACCAATTTCTTTGCTGACAATCGGTTTGCTTCCTCTCGGTTTGTGCTCTGGATGACTCCAAGGAAATGCACCCAGCCAAGGCTCACAGCCTCGTTTTCGAATCGCACTTAATAGCGCTTGTTCCACATTTGAGGTGGTTTACGAGACTCTACCAAGTACAGATAGATGCTGAATCCAGCGAAGTAGAGTCAGGATGATCATAATGATCACCGCCATGGTTACGATGAACAAATAGATCTGTGCCTGCTCGTGATAGGCGCCGATGCCAAGTGCGATGATACCTACCAAACTAAACAAGAATGAGCCAAGAAAAGTCGCCAG
>NZ_JAWPOL010000280.1:0-1182 GCF_033391095.1 Vibrio sp. Vb0667
TTCAACGTTGGCTGACCAACGCCTACTGGCACGCTTTGCCCTGCTTTACCACAAACGCCAACACCTTTATCGATGCTTAAGTCGTTACCGACCATCGACACTTGCTGCATCGCTTCAATGCCTGAACCGATTAGAGTTGCCCCTTTGACGGGACGAGTCACTTTACCATCCTCAATCAAATACGCTTCTGATGCAGAGAACACGAACTTACCTGAGGTGATATCCACCTGACCACCACCGAAGTTAGGCGCGTAGATGCCTTTCTTCACGGTCGAGATGATTTCTTCTGGTGTGTGTTCACCTGGCAGCATGTAGGTATTGGTCATGCGTGGCATCGGTAAGTGCGCGTAAGATTCGCGGCGACCGTTACCCGTTGGGCTTACTCCCATTAGGCGCGCGTTCAGCTTGTCTTGCATGTAGCCTTTCAATACGCCATTTTCGATCAGCGTGTTGTACTGACCATTCACACCTTCGTCGTCCACATTGAGTGAACCACGTAGATCTTTCAGCGTACCATCATCCACAATCGTACATAGCGATGACGTCACTTGCTGACCCATTTTGCCAGAGAATACCGACGACTCTTTGCGGTTGAAATCCCCTTCTAAACCGTGACCTACCGCCTCATGCAGCAGTACGCCCGGCCAACCAGAACCAAGAACCACAGGCATCATACCTGCAGGTGCAGCTTCTGCTTCTAGGTTAACTAACGCCATACGGATGGCTTCGTCCGCGAAGTGGAAGGCTTGCTTCACACCATCTGTTTCAGACAAGAAGAAATCGTAGCCAAAACGACCACCACCACCAGCACTGCCACGCTCACGACGGTCACCTTTCTGTGCAAGTACACTGATGGATAGTCGAACAAGAGGACGAGTATCACCAGCGAAAGTGCCATCTGTAGCGGCAACTAGCATTTGCTCGTGCACGCCACTGATGCTGATAGAAACTTCTTTGATCAGAGGCTCTTTAGTGCGAATGTACGCATCCAAAGACATCAGTAACTCGGTTTTTTGTTGTTTTTCCCAGCTTGCTAGCGGGTTAACCGCATCATAGTAAGCTTGATTTTCCGAACGTTTGAATGCTTGAACTTTGCCATTTTGGCCCTGCTGCGCAATGCCTCGCGCCGCAATAGCACTTTGCTTCAAACCTTCCGGATTGATTTGATCTGAGTAGGCGAAA
>NZ_JAWPOL010000281.1:0-1177 GCF_033391095.1 Vibrio sp. Vb0667
CGGAAATGCTGTGTTTAGTGAATTTATCTTGCTCATCATGCACGATGATCGTGGGTGCCGCTCGCTCCGAGAGTCGCTTCAGAGGGTCGATCGATTGCAATGGGTGGCCATACTGATCTTCCACTGCCGATACCACCGCTTTGAACAGTTTCATTGAATAGCCAGAACGCGCAATGCTGCCAAACAAGTTCTCTACGTAATTCAACACTGGCGCAATCAATAGCAGTGGCTTGTTTTCCAACTTATGATGACGGCACTCAAGTGCAGACGCCGTTCCCATACTATGTCCAACCAATCCGGCGACGCCTTCTTCTACCGAGTCGAGAACCTCTTCCAAACCACGCACAAAGCCCGGAATATGGCCATATTGACCATCACTTTCACCATGAGCTGGATGATCGTAAGCCAACGCTGTAAATCCACAAGCCGCGATATGTTCCATCAACGGATAAAACTGGCTCGCCGTGCCCGACCAACCATGAGTCAGAACCCACACAGGCCCCTGACCCAACGAATACGTTTTGATAGCCCCAGTGTGCCCTTGGATTTCTGCTTTAACTAATCCTTGTGGCTCCGCATTTTTTGGTTGCGTACGCGCTGGAGTAAGCAGCAGTTTTCGCGCCGTTTTCTTCGCATGCGATGGGGCTAATGTGTGGTGCAAGCGGGTACTGATGTTGACGAGACTGCGCTTCACACTAAAACGCTGCGAGGTATTAAAATAGATTTTCTCACTCATGATCTTTTCCTTAGTTATCAGCACACTTAGCAAAAATAGAACGGTCGTGCTTTTTACGCTGATAAGAAAGAGCGAACTCTGTCGCTCTTTAAAATGAATCTTCGTTACCCGTAGACGGTGTTAACCTCTCCATCGAGCAAGCAAGTTGTCGATGCCTTGCCAAAATAGGCGTAAGCTCTCTTCCTCACCTTTGATCGAATAGAAAACATGCGCGCTCAGGTACTGCCCGTATAAATCGAACGTCGCCTGACGAGTATCTAAGTCGCTTATAAACTCTTGGTTTTCTTTGCCTTTCGCAATTTGAATTTCTAGATAACTTAACCAAGTATCAATCGCTTTACGTAATGCCGCTTGTAACGGACAATTTTTGTCTGCGGCATCATTCCACGCATCAAGGAACATACAGCTGCCTTGAAATGAATGGTTCCACGTCATCCAAGA
>NZ_JAWPOL010000282.1:0-1176 GCF_033391095.1 Vibrio sp. Vb0667
ATGATCATCGTAGGTATCAATCGCCGCATGTTTAAGGTGAGGTACTGGTTTAACGATGATGTAATCCTCACCTTCCTCCACTTCCGCACCAACTTTACGAAGCTCTGTTGCCATTGCAGACAAACGATCGGTTTCTTTTACACGCCAGTTATAAACATTGCGAATTGCCGTGGTACCTTCAGCAAACAAAGCCGTCGTCGCGATGGTCATTGCTGCATCTGGAATATGGTTGTAATCCATATCGATGCCCTTAAGCTTCCCGACGCGGGAAATAACGTAATCATCGCCCCATTCAATCTCTGCGCCCATTTTTTCTAGCGCATCAGCAAATTGAATATCACCTTGGATGCTATTTTTACCGATGCCAGTTACTTTGACTTCACCGCCTTTGATTGCAGCCGCCGCTAAAAAGTAAGAGGCCGACGAAGCATCCCCTTCCACAAGAAAATCGCCAGGCGCAACATAGTGCTGACCCGCTGGAATCACAAACTCTTGATAGTCGTTGTTGATCACTTCGACACCGAACTGCTTCATTATATGCAGCGTAATATCAATGTAAGGCTTTGATACCAAATCACCTTCAATCTTAATACGCACTTCGCCTTCGGCAAGTGGTGCAGACATCAAAAAAGCCGTGAGAAACTGACTAGAAATAGAACCATCAATCGACACTGTGCCTGCTTTCAGACCAGTACCGACAATCTTTAGTGGTGGGTAGTTTGTGTTTTCCAGATATTCAATATCTGCTCCCGCCTCTTGCAATGCAGTCACAAGATGACCAATTGGTCGTTCTTTCATACGAGGCTCGCCAGTAAGCACATATTCACCTTGGCCAACACAAAGTGCGGCTGCTAAAGGTCGCATGGCTGTGCCCGCATTGCCCAGAAAGAGCTCGACAGGTTCTGATACTGAGAACGGACGACCAAGGCCTTCAACCACACATTCTGTTTTATCTGCAGATAATGTGTACTTCACGCCTAGTTTAGTGAGTGCGTTTAGCATGTGACGAATGTCGTCACTATCGAGAAGGTTGGTGAGACGAGTCGTCCCCTTTGCTAATGCAGCGAGTAAAAGTGCTCGATTAGAAACACTTTTGGAACCAGGAAGGTTCACTTCCCCTTGAATTTTATTGATAGGTTGTAACGTTAGGCTTTCCATTAAAAGTTGATAATCCTT
>NZ_JAWPOL010000283.1:0-1176 GCF_033391095.1 Vibrio sp. Vb0667
AGAAAAGAGAGCCTCATGTCATCTCATCCAACAAAAATTACCTTTTTCGAATTTCTCACGCCATTGATCACTTCTGGCCAAAAGACCATCACTATTCGTGACGAATCAGAAAGTCACTATGTACCGAACACAGAAGTAGAAGTATTCACTTTGGAAACTGACCGTAAGGTTTGTGATATCAAGATCTTGTCTGTTGAGCCATTAAACTTTGATGAAATCAACGAGTTTCACGCGGAACAAGAAGCCATCGAATTGCCAAAACTCAAACAGTTGATTCGAGAAATCTATCCGGATATCGATAAGCTATTTGTTATCGAATACGAATTGATCAAAAAGTAGACCACAAAAAACTAGACGACTGGTCTAATTCATCTTATAGTACCGCCCATGAACGCAAAAACAAATGACACACGCCAACACATTCTCGACGTCGGATACGAATTGATTGTTACCCGAGGGTTTACGAGTGTTGGACTTTCAGAGCTACTAAAAACGGCCGAAGTGCCAAAAGGCTCGTTTTATCATTACTTCAAATCTAAAGAACAGTTTGGTGAGGCAATGATTCAAGATTACTTCAACAAGTACTTTGAACAATTGACTGCCCGCTTCACTAATACCGAGCTCAATGGCTACCAACGCTTAATGAGCTACTTTGAAGAAATGGTAAAAGTAGAAGATGATGTCTGTAATGCAAACAAATGCTTGTTAGTGAAGCTAAGCGCCGAAGTGTCAGATTTATCGGAGCCTATGCGTATCGCACTGCGTCGAGGCGCTGATAAGACCATTCAAGCTATGGCTGAGTGTATTGATGTCGGTATTCAAGATGGCTCTATCCCAAACGGTGATAGCGCATTATTGGCCAGACAGATTTATTATCTTTGGAATGGCGCAAGCTTACTGAACAAACTGTATCAAGATCAGGAAGCGCTCACGCAAAGCCTGACCTATACTCAACATCTACTGCAAAACACGCGTACTTGCCCATAACAAGTAACGTTAAAGTAAGATGAATACCCTACACGTGTTTCATTTGGGCTATTAACCTTTTGGAACACACTAAATCTTCCCGCTCTAAGAGCGGGATATTTTGGAATGAACACTAGACGACCGGTCTAATCTATAAGTGAGATAAACATGACTAACGCAACCAATCGTAGAATCGTCCTAGCATCACGC
>NZ_JAWPOL010000284.1:0-1174 GCF_033391095.1 Vibrio sp. Vb0667
AAATACTAATTAGTATTAGTGATATCCCTGAAGATAGGACAGAGCATCAATTTACATCTAAACCAGAGGTTAAGACGCCAGTTGGATTCGAACAGCACGTAGAATCGATTCCAGAGGTGGAAGATTTTGGTTTAAGTGCTGCCGAGTTGATGGATGAAAGTGTCCCATCAGATTTTCAGTTAGACATTGGTCTAGTAGATGATTTTCTAGAAATTCCGAGTCACGAAACTGAAGTGCCACAACCTAAAGTTGCATCAATGCAGCCTGATACCAACGCTAAAAGTCAAAAAACTACAGTGCATCGAGGTGAACTGGAAGCCTTCATTTATGGCATGGGGATCGACCCCAATATGGTACCAAGCCAAAATCGAGAGCAGTGGTTTGAACAATTAGGTCAGTCGTTTTCTCTCATGCTTATTGGGCTAATGGAGACTCTTCACAATCGGGCTGTATTTAAACAAACCAATCGCGTCAACCATACTGCATTTAGAAAGTCTGAAAATAATCCACTTAAGTTTTCAGCAAATTTGGAAGATGCAATACACAATTTGTATAACCGTCAAACGTCAAGTTTTTTAAAGCCTAATGCCGCAATAAAAGAAGCATTTAACGATATTGAAAATCATGAGCAGGCTTTAATGCAAGGAGTAGCGGGTACGGTATCGAGTGTCATGTCTCTCGTTGAACCTAATACTATTTATTCAGATGCATTGGCTAAAGACAATGTAATTAACAAGGTTATTCCAGCAAGAAAATATGCTCAGAGTTGGAAGCGCTTTGAAGGTATTCATAGCCAATTAACAGATGAACTTGTCAATAAAGAGTCTCCTTTTTATTTAGAAGATTTTGCTAAGCACTACGAATTAGCGCTCAAGAATAAAGGTTAAGGTGGGATTGTGAAACAAATTTATAAATCATTTTTGCTGTTTATATTTTTAGTATTAATGGGATGCTCCGCCGCTAATTTAGTGGTCGACCCATATGCGGATTTAGAAATAACGGCAAATCATAATATCAACCCTGACTCGAATGGAAGACCATCACCAGTTGTTGTATATGTATTTGAACTTACATCAAATACACTGTTTGAGAGCCAAGATTTTTTCTCTATTTATGAGGAGCATGAAAAAGTACTCGGTCCAGACTTGGTGAATAAATATGAAATATCTTTGAC
>NZ_JAWPOL010000285.1:0-1173 GCF_033391095.1 Vibrio sp. Vb0667
GTCGCAGGATTATAGAGAAGAGCGAAGAAAAAATCACCTTTTTTTGCGCCAAATCACTAATTTTTTCTTCACTTTTTAAAGAGGCAATCAAATTTACGCCAAATGCTCGCGAGCAAGATACTCATGACTCTGCATCTCGGTTAAACGCGATACACAACGCTTGAACTCAAATTCCAGTTGTCCTTCGGTATATAAGGCATCCATCTCGACTTCCGCTGAAATAATCAGTTTTACGTTACGCTCATAAAACTCGTCGACTAAAGCAATAAAACGCCTCGCAGCATCATCAATTTTACGATTCATCTGACGCACATCGGCCAGTAAAACCGTGTGATAAATACGTGAGAGTTCAATGTAATCGTTTTGACTTCGAGCGGTTTGGCACAACTGCTCAAAAGAAGCATGTAACACCCCATCACTGGCTTCAATCACGTTAATCTGTCGATGATTAATGTCGATTTTATGAGCAACACTTTTACGCTCAGCCGTAAGCTGCTGATAATAGGTATTTAAATTAATAGAAGCCTGCTCATCCAATGGATAATGGTAGATTTCGGCTTGTTCCAACGTCCTCAGACGATAATCGACACCACTATCCACATTTAGTACATGGCAACGCGCTAAAATCATATCAATAGCAGGAAGAAAACGTGCTCGCTGTAAGCCATTACGATATAAATTTTGTGGTTCGATGTTTGACGTCGCCACCAGCACCATCTGACGCTTAAACATTTCTTGCAACAATGTGGCAAGAATCATGGCATCAGTTATGTCAGACACAAAGAACTCGTCAAAACAAACAATATCTGCTTCTTGTTTAAATAAGTCGGCAACTTTGGAGAGAGGATTTTCTACCTCCCCTAAACGCTTTAACTCGTCATGTACCCGATACATAAAGCGGTGAAAGTGCACGCGCATTTTTCTGTCAGTAGGTAAGGCATCAAAAAAGGCGTCCATTAAATAGGTTTTACCTCGGCCTACCCCGCCCCAAAAGTACAAACCTTTTGGGGGTTGAGGCATCTCGACCTTTTTACCCATGAGCTTTTGCCATTTAGAAAGTTGAGGGATCGGCGCAGACTGAAACTCAACAATATCATGGTAGAGTTTGTCTAAAGCGACAACGGCTTGATGTTGGGCTTCATCACGCTGGAATCCATGTTCTGCTATATCTTT
>NZ_JAWPOL010000286.1:0-1172 GCF_033391095.1 Vibrio sp. Vb0667
TTCATCACGACGGTAGGCACAAATCACGTTAGATGCGCCTTGACGGATCGAAGTTCGCACGCAGTCCATCGCGGTATCACCACCACCAAGCACTACGACTTTTTTGCCAGCCATATCGATAAACGGTTGGTTATGTTCTAGCTCCATAACCTTATAGGTATTGGAAATCAAAAATGGTAGGGCGTCATAAACGCCCGGCGCGTCTTCATTTTCCAAACCGGCGCGCATGTATTTGTATGTGCCCACACCTAAGAAAACCGCATCGTATTCATCAAGCAGTTCTTGCATCTGCACATCTTGGCCGACTTCCACATTCATGCGGAACTCAACGCCCATTTCGGTAAATACCCGACGACGATTTTCCATGACCCCTTTTTCCAATTTGAAAGAAGGAATACCAAAGGTAAGTAGGCCACCAATCTCTGGGTAACGGTCAAACACCACAGGTTTTACACCGTTGCGAACTAAAATGTCTGCTGCTGCCAAACCAGCAGGGCCAGCGCCGATGATTGCCACCTTTTTATCCGTCCACTCCACTTTGGACATGTCAGGTTTCCAGCCCATTTCAAAGGCTTTGTCGGTGATGTACTTTTCAATGTTTCCGATCGTGACTGCACCAAAATCATCATTTAGTGTGCACGAACCCTCACACAAACGGTCTTGCGGACACACACGGCCACACACTTCAGGCAAGCTGTTGGTTTGGTGTGAAAGTTCCACGGCTTCTAAAATTCGACCTTCATTCGCCAGTTTTAGCCACTGGGGAATGTAGTTATGGACGGGGCACTTCCATTCACAATATGGGTTACCGCAATCCAAACAGCGATCGGCCTGCGCTGTTGCTTGTTGTTTCGTGAACGGCTCGTAAATTTCAACAAACTCAATCTTACGAATCTTAATTGGTTTTTTCGCCGGATCTACGCGTTGAACATCGATAAATTGATAAACGTTCTGGCTCATGATTCAAACATCCTCCATGATTTATTGGGCTTGAACGCGCAGTTCAGCAGCGCTGCGGCTTTGGTGACCAAGTAGCGTGTTTAAGTCAGCCGCTTGAGGTTTCACCAAGTAGAACTTCGGAATCCATTCGTCAAAGTTCGCCAAAATATGTTCTGCATGGCTAGAGCCAGTCTCTTCGAGATGCTCTGCAATTAGGCCGCGCAAGTGCTCTT
>NZ_JAWPOL010000287.1:0-1171 GCF_033391095.1 Vibrio sp. Vb0667
CGCGTAATCCAATAAAAGTGATTAGTACAATACGTCATGACAAATTCGCCGTCGCTGAGCAACATATTGAACACGCCTTTTTCTTTGAGCTGATCACAACACTTAGCGATGTAGAGAAAAACAGATTCCATGTCCTGAGGAGGCTCTGGATATCGATCTTCCATCTGCTTTAGCAGCCAACAAAACGCGAGCTCACTGTCTGTTTGACCAACAGGACGATGGCGCCCAGTGTACAGGTCTTGGTAATCAGACAGCTGACCATTATGAGCAAAGGTCCAATACTTGCCCCACAACTCACGTGTGAATGGGTGCGTATTTTCTAAATTCACTCCGCCACGGTTTGCTTGGCGAATATGACTCACAACCGCACGACTTTTGATCGGATAGTTTTGCACCAATTCAGCGATTTGGGACTCACAGCTTGGTTTTGGATCTTTAAAGGTTCGAAAACCTTTACCTTCATAAAAAGTAATTCCCCAACCATCACGGTGTGGGCCAGTACGACCTCCACGCTGCATCAACCCTGTAAAGCTGAAACAGATATCCGTTGGAACATTGGCGCTCATGCCGAGCAATTCACACATCGTTTAACGAACTCCTTACCTAAACCACAGCCGAAAAAGTGGCTGCAGAAAATTATTCCATCTCTTTTTCAATCAACTGAATGATGATGTGAATAATCTTAATATGTACTTCTTGAATACGGTCTGCATAACCAAAGTGTGGTACACGAATTTCAACATCAGCAAGACCAGCCATTTTACCGCCGTCTTTACCCGTCAGTGCGACAGTCTTCATGCCTTTCGCTTTCGCAGCTTCAATCGCTTTAAGAATATTGCCTGAGTTGCCAGATGTCGACAAACCAAACAGAACATCACCTTTGCGGCCTACCGCTTCAACGTAACGAGAAAAGACAAAGTCGTAACCAAAATCGTTACTGACACAAGAAAGGTGGCTTGGATCTGAAATCGCAATACCAGCGTATCCTGGGCGATTATCACGGTAACGCCCTGTTAGCTCTTCTGCGAAGTGCATTGCGTCACAGTGCGAACCACCGTTACCGCACGACAGCACCTTACCATCTTGCTTAAAAGAATCGGCAATCATCTTCGCTGCCGCTTCGATTTGAGCAATGTTATGGTCATCGCTTAAAAATTTGTTGAGCACTTAA
>NZ_JAWPOL010000028.1:0-52169 GCF_033391095.1 Vibrio sp. Vb0667
TTGAAATTCTGGTTCCAGATTTACCTGAATCAGTTGCTGATGCAACCGTAGCGACATGGCACAAACAACCAGGCGACGCAGTAGAGCGTGACGAGGTTTTGGTTGACATCGAAACAGACAAAGTTGTGCTAGAAGTTCCAGCTCCGGAAGCTGGCGTTTTAGAAGCTATTGTTGAAGCAGAAGGTGCGACAGTACTTTCTAAACAAATCATTGCTAAATTGAAGCCAGGCGCAGTTGCAGGTGAACCAACTGCAGACAAAACAGAAGGTACTGAAGCATCTCCTGATAAGCGTCACAAAGCTGCGCTTAGCGAAGAAAGTAATGACGCATTAAGCCCAGCAGTGCGCCGTTTGTTGGCTGAACATGGCTTAGAAGCAAGCCAAGTGAAAGGCACTGGTGTTGGTGGTCGTATTACGCGTGAAGATATTGAAGCGCATCTTGCGAACGCTAAATCTGCGTCAAAAGAAGACTCGCCAGCAGTGGTTGACGTGCCGGCAGCGGCTCGCAGTCAGAAGCGTGTTCCAATGACTCGCCTTCGTAAGACAGTCGCTAACCGTCTGCTAGAAGCGAAGAACAACACGGCAATGCTAACGACGTTTAACGAAGTGAACATGAAACCAATCATGGACCTTCGTAAGCAGTACAAAGATCAGTTCGAAGAGCGTCACGGTATTCGTTTGGGCTTCATGTCTTTCTACGTGAAAGCAGTAACAGAAGCGCTTAAGCGTTACCCAGAAGTAAATGCTTCGATTGATGGCGATGACATTGTTTACCACAACTACTTCGACATTAGCATGGCGGTATCAACTCCACGTGGTCTAGTTACACCTGTCCTAAAAGACTGTGACAAGCTTGGTTTCGCTGATGTTGAAAAAGGCATCAAAGAGCTGGCTATTAAAGGTCGTGATGGCAAGCTAACGGTAGACGAGCTAATGGGCGGTAACTTCACTATCACAAACGGTGGTGTGTTCGGTTCACTAATGTCTACACCAATCATCAACCCACCTCAATCAGCGATTCTTGGTATGCATAAGATCCAAGAGCGTCCGATGGCAGTGGATGGCAAAGTTGAAATCTTGCCGATGATGTACCTAGCGTTATCTTACGATCACCGCCTAATTGATGGTCGTGAATCAGTTGGCTTCCTAGTAACGATTAAAGAGTTACTAGAGGACCCAGCACGTCTCCTATTAGACGTTTAATATCGCTAAAACGTCTAGTTATCGTAGGTAGCTAGACGTTAAAAATTTCAATGGCTAGACTAGCTCAACGTTTGGCCTTCATTTGAATCCTTCAGTATGAGAACTCATGATGAAGGATTGATTTGAGAAGACCCTACAGACGTACAAGCAGCCAAGACTGCAGCGTTATGGAAATAATAAATCCCTTAAGGGAAAAACAAACGGAATATCGAAATGAATTTGCATGAATACCAAGCCAAACAGCTGTTTGCAGAATTCGGTTTGCCTGTGCCAGAAGGCTACGCGTGTGATACACCACAAGAAGCTTTTGAAGCCGCAGGCCGTATTAGTACAGCCAAGAAAGTAGTTAAATGTCAGGTTCACGCTGGTGGCCGTGGTAAAGCGGGTGGCGTAGAGCTACACGATACAAAAGAAGGCGTTAAAGAGTTTGCACAGAAGTGGTTAGGTAAAAACCTAGTGACTTACCAAACTGACGCTAACGGTCAGCCAGTAACAAAAATCCTTGTTGAAGAAGCTTCAAATATTGCGAACGAACTATACCTAGGTGCGGTAGTTGACCGTGCTAGCCGTAAGATCGTTTTCATGGCTTCTACCGAAGGTGGTGTGGAAATTGAAAAAGTTGCGGAAGAAACGCCAGAACTCATCCACAAAGCAGCAATTGACCCACTAGTAGGTCCACAAGCTTACCAAGGTCGTGAGCTAGCGTTCAAACTTGGTCTTGAAGGCGACCAAATCAAACAATTCGTTAAGATCTTTATGGGTCTTGGCACTATGTTCTCTCAGTACGATCTTGCTCTGCTAGAGATCAACCCACTTGTGATTACTGGCGAAGGCAACTTGCTATGTCTTGACGGTAAGATCAACATCGACTCAAACGCACTGTATCGTCAGCCTAAGCTTCGTGAAATGCACGATCCTTCACAAGAAGATGAGCGTGAAGCACACGCAGCTCAGTGGGAGCTGAACTACGTAGCACTAGACGGTAACGTTGGCTGTATGGTTAACGGTGCAGGCCTAGCAATGGGTACGATGGATATCGTAAACCTACACGGCGGCAAACCAGCTAACTTCTTAGATGTAGGTGGCGGCGCGACGAAAGAGCGTGTTGCTGAAGCATTCAAGATCATCCTATCTGATGACAATGTGAAAGCGGTACTTGTTAACATCTTTGGTGGTATTGTACGTTGTGACATGATCGCAGAAGGTATTATCGGTGCGGTTAAAGAGGTAGGCGTAAGCGTACCTGTTGTTGTTCGTCTTGAAGGTACTAACGCTGACCTAGGTCGCGAAGTTCTTGCTAATTCTGATGTTGATATCATTGCTGCTGAGTCGCTAACTGATGCTGCTCAGAAAGTTGTTGCTGCTGCGGAGGCTAAATAATGTCTGTATTAATTAACAAAGACACTAAAGTAATCTGTCAGGGGTTCACTGGTGGTCAAGGTACTTTCCACTCAGAGCAAGCTATCGCATACGGTACGCAAATGGTTGGTGGTGTGTCTCCAGGTAAAGGCGGCCAAACTCACCTAGGTCTTCCTGTATTCAACACAGTTCGCGAAGCAGTAGAAGCGACTGGTGCAACAGCGACAGTCATCTACGTACCAGCTCCTTTCTGTAAAGATGCAATCCTAGAAGCGATTGACGCGGGTATCGAGCTAATCGTAACGATTACTGAAGGTATCCCTACTACAGATATGATCGACGTGAAAGTGAAGCTAGAAGAAACTGGCGTTCGCATGATTGGTCCTAACTGTCCGGGCGTTATCACTCCTGATGAGTGTAAGATCGGTATCATGCCTGGTCACATCCACAAGAAAGGCAAAGTAGGTATTGTATCTCGTAGCGGTACTCTAACTTACGAAGCAGTTAAACAAACCACTGACGAAGGTTTCGGCCAGTCTACTTGTGTTGGTATCGGTGGTGACCCAATCCCGGGTTCAAACTTCATTGATATCCTAAAACTGTTCCAAGAAGACCCTGAGACAGAAGCGATCGTTATGATCGGTGAGATCGGTGGTACTGCAGAAGAAGAAGCAGCAGCATACATTAAAGAAAATGTAACGAAGCCAGTGGTTTCTTACATTGCTGGTGTAACTGCGCCTCCTGGTAAGCGTATGGGCCATGCTGGTGCGATTATCTCTGGTGGTAAAGGTACTGCTGAAGACAAGTTCGCTGCACTAGAAGCGGCTGGCGTTAAAACTGTGAAATCTCTAGCAGAGATTGGCCAAGGTCTACGTGAAGTGACGGGTTGGTAATCGACCACACTACTTAATAAGTATTAAAAAGCCTGCGACTTCGCAGGCTTTTCTTTTTCCGTTTCCGTGGATTTATGTTTGTTGTTAGCAAGGTCTTTCGCGTTTAATACTCAATGCGATTATGCTTTGCTTTTAATCAGCTGGCTCAGCATAAATAAGGATGTTGCGCTGATCACTACGGAAGGGCCGGCCGGTGTATCGAAGTGCCATGATAGGCTAAGCCCCATCAGTACTGCCACAGAGCCAATAATGGATGCGAACAATGCCATTTGCTCTGGTGATGAAGAGACTTTACGTGCTGTTGCGGCTGGGATAATTAGGAGCGAAGTCATGATCAACGCGCCAACGAACTTCATACCTACTGCGATTACTACACCCACCATTAGCATTAACACCAATCTAACTAAGTCTGTATTCACGCCCTCAACAGCGGCAAGTTCTTCACTGACAGTGCTAGAAAGCAGTGGGCGCCAGAAGACGTACAAACACGCGCTTACCGCAACAACACCTGCGTAAATAAACATCAGATCTTGTGGAGAGACGGCAAGTAAGTCCCCAAATAGGTAGCTCATTAAATCGACGCGCACGTTTTCCAAAAAGCTAACCGATACTAAACCGATAGAGAGTGCACTGTGTGCCAAGATACCTAACAACGTGTCTGTAGCCACAAGTTGTTGCTTTTGCAGAGTGACAAGCAAAACGGCCAGAGCTAAACAGCAGACGAGTAGCGCAAGGTAGAGATTTACGTTGAGCAAGAAGCCCAGCGCTAGGCCCATTAACGATGCATGAGCTAGGGTATCTCCGAAGTAAGCCATTTTACGCCAAACGACAAATGACCCAAGTGGACCGGCAATGATCGCGATACCAATACCAGCAAGAATAGAAGGTAGGAGAAACTCAATCATGATGGTGATGTCCGTGTTTATGGTGGGAGCATGATATCGCATCACCGCTTACTGGCGTTCCGGATAAATCGTGATGATGGTGCTCATGGTCGTGATGATAAAACGCGAGAGACTCTCTCGCTGCATTGCCAAATAGTGCGATGTAAGAAGGGTGCTGAGTAATAGTGGCAGGTGAACCTGAGCAGCAAACATGGTGATGCAGACAAATAACATCGTCCGTTTTCGCCATCACTAAATGTAAGTCATGCGATACCATAAATACGCCACAATCAAAGCGGTGACGAATGCTCTCAATTAAGTCATAGAGATCGATTTGACCTTGGATATCCACCCCCTGAGCTGGTTCGTCTAATACCAATAGCTGAGGACGTTGAAGCAGAGCGCGAGCCAGTAACACTCGTTGGTTTTCACCACCGGATAAGCGATGCATATTACTATTAAGTAAATGTTCAGCGCCAACAAGCCGTAATGCATCAATGCACTCCTGCTTACTGTATTTTCCTGCTAAATTTAGAAAGCGGGTTACATTCAATGGAAGGGAGTCATTGAGCTTCAACTTTTGAGGAACGTAACCAATTTTCAGTTTTCTTTGTCGGTTCAACTTGCCGCTAGTTGGCTTTTGAAGACCTAAGATAACTTTGACTAACGTTGATTTTCCCGCTCCATTGGGACCAATTAGGGTAGTTATTTTGCCCTTTTCTAATTCCATACTAATGTTATCGAGAACTCTGCGGCCATCGAACTCGACGCATAACTGCTCAAGATGGACTAAGGAAGACATGAATGAAACTCATTTGCAAATCAATAATGTTATAATGTAACATTATCTCACTTTCCACGCCATATCCCAAGTAAAACTATGAAAAGAGCATTAATTCTTGCTGCCTCAGCAATGTTAACACTGCCAGCACAGGCGGTAACGGTACTGACGAGTATCAAACCTATTCAGTTGTTAGTAACAGAGCTTACTCAAGGAGTAACTTCACCAGACGTGTTATTGCAGTCTAACACATCACCCCATGACTACGCTTTGCGTCCATCGGATGTTAAAAAGGTCGCTTCGGCTGATTTGGTTATCTGGTACGGACATGATCTTGAACCGTTTCTAGAGAAAGTTGTTTCGGATACATCGAATACTTTGACTATTAGTCAAATTCCAAATCTAGAATTGCGTGAATTTGATAGTGAGCACAACCATGACCATGATGGGCACGATCATGGCTCACATGATCCGCACTTTTGGCTAGGTGTAAGCCAAGCACAACAAGTGGCCAAGGCTGTTGTGAATCAACTTGTATCACTTGATCCGGAAAATGCAGCTCAATATCAAGCGAACCTCAAAAAGTTTGAACTCGAGCTAAAAGACACTGACCAACAGATAAAGCAGAAGCTGGCACCAGTAAAAAACAAAGGTTACTTTGTATTCCATGATGCTTACGGTTATTTCGAAGATCGTTATGAACTAAATCAAATGGGGCATTTTACTGTGAGCCCGGAACGCAAGCCAGGAGCGAAGACCTTAATTCAAATTCGTCAAAAGCTAAGTGGTGGAGATGTGGCTTGTGTATTTTCTGAACCTCAGTTTACCCCGGCTGTCGTTCAGAGCGTAATGAGAGGCAGTGATGTCACTAAAGGCGAGCTTGACCCGTTAGGGAGTACAATTGAAGCAAAACCTGGCAGTTACTTTACTTTTCTCAACAATATGGCGAATAGTTTTGAGCAATGCTTGAACAAAAAGTCAGATTAAGTGCTGTCGTAATGTAGGAGTAGTCTTTTTAACGTGATCCAGTAGTAAGAATTACAACCTTTGGTAAGGCGAGCCTTTTCTCAGAAAGTAATTGAGATATCATTACCAATAATTATCAGCTCAAAATAACCGTATCAATCCATGTTTTACAAACGATGAACGGTCACTTTCAGAGCACAAATTGATACAAAAGGTTTTCGTCTTGCTACGCCAATTAGCCCTTGCTCTGTTGGGCTTTGTCTTATCCTACCAAGCATTTGCGCTTCATAATGCAAATGCAATCTTTTACCCTTTGCCAACTCAGGCAAAGGGTACTTTTATCGCGGCTAAAAAGTTGTTCTTGGGTGAAAAGGGCGGTTTGTGGATTCATGACGTACACGGACGAGTCCTGTTTTACGATGGTCAAACTATATTGCCTAAATCAGGTAGCTTCCTACAAACGTCGGCTAAGCAGTTGGCTTATCATAAAGGTGCTTTTTGGACCTTTATTGAAAATGAGGTCTATCGAACTTATCCAAATCAGGAGCGACGTTTAGTCTTTAGTTTAAATCCAGGCTCACAAATAAGAAAAATAGGGTCTTCAAAGAACTATATTTGGGTGAGTGATGGCGCGCATTTCTATACCTACAATATCGACACTAGCGAGTTAAACTCTTTCTCTCTATTGCAGCTCTATCAACATAGTAATAATAGCTACGTTTACATTAATGATGCGGTGCTAGTTGAAACGAAGTGGGCACTAGCAACGACTTCCGGCTTCTATCTTTCTGAAGGTGATAAGTTTGACCATGTCGCTGCCTCAGGTCAAAACTACATTGAGAAAGTCTATTATTCACACACGCGAAGAGAAATTTTGATAGGTACATTGCGTGGCGCTTTAATTTTCAACATTTACCAGCCTGATAAAGAAGTGATTAGAATTGGCGGCTCACATGTTTTGACATTCGCAGAGACAAATCAAGAGTATTGGGTGGGGACAGAGCATGGCCTTTATTTGTACTCATTTTTTTCAGGTGAGGTCACCGAAGTCGCGCCTGCAAGCTTTCTTGAGTTAGAGTTAGATAACACGAAGATTTATTCGTTGTTGAGCGACAATATGGGAGGGATGTGGATTGCGACTAACCAAGGTATTCGTTATTACTCGCTATTTAGTAAAAAATTTGAACGAGTGACCTTTAGTAGTTATGACTCACACACCCTATCAGGACGAATTCGGCAAACTATTGAAGGTCCTGATGGTGCGCTTTGGTTTGCTGATGACCGAAAGATTTATCGTTCAGGAAAGAGTGGGATTAACCAAGTCTTAGAGTTGGAGTCGCAGATCAATGAATTTGCGTTTCAAAACGGCATGCTTTGGCTTGCAACCTCAAAAGGGCTGGAAATATTTGAGCTAAATGGTCTCAACAAGATTACATTTCCTTATTTACAGGTTATGGCTGGACATGCCGTAGAGCATGTGACCGTTGATGGTGATGACCGTCTTTGGGTATCAAGCGGATACCATCTTTACAATGTTGATACTGCTGCACGAAGCGTACGAAACTTTGGAAGTGAGTGGCTAGTAAGTCAGTATTTGCCTGCTAAGGTTACGCGCCTATATGATACTGAAGATGCCCTATTAATAGGCACCGATCATGGCGTATACCAATACAGTAATGACAACATCCAGTTTATCCGTTTTTCAGAAAAGTTTGGTGAATCATTAGACATGACCACGGCGGTTGATGGCAGCCAGTGGTTTGCTTCATCTTATGGTGTGTTTAAAACTGATACACGAAGCGATGAAAAACGTGTTGTTGAAATGAGTGAGCCCAACGCCAGACCTGCTTGCTTGATCAGAGACAGGCAAGGTGTATGGTTAGCTTCCTCTGTCGGTTTAAGCTATTACCACCTTTCGGGTGAGTTAGTGAAACATTACTCATCGTCATCAGGCTTAATGAACAATGAGTTCCTCCCTGGTATTTGTAGCGTTATACAGCAGACAGAAGTTGGTGAGCGAGAGCTTGTTCTGGGGTCGAAGTACGGACTCGTAAAAGCAGAAGCATCCAAGCTGCTTGTATCTAATCCCCCAGAGTCTAAGTTTATTGTTAGCCAAGTTGTGCTTGAAAATGAAGTTCTGCAAGTTGGTAGTGCCGATCTGAATGGGCTCACACTGCCATATGGATCTTCGCTGAGTTTTTTATTCGGTGTGATGCCAAAACCAGACAGTCAAAACTTGTACTATCGATTGAACAACGATGACCCATGGCAAACGTTAGAGGGGGGCCAACTGACACTCGAGCACCTTAGTTCCGGTGAATATCACTTGCAGGTCAGTAATGAGTCTCAAGTTGCCGCTGGAGTCGTTGGTTTAGAATCTCACTTTATCGTCCTTCATCCTTGGTATCTATCGCGATTTGCTATTTTAGGCTTTGTCGTAGCTAGTATTGCGGTCGTTGCAGTACTCGTATTCTGGCGCTCGCGCTACGTTGTACAGGCTAACCGTGATCTAGCAGCTCAAGTGACTCTCAAAACGAATCAGTTAAGACATCAAAGTAGAGTGTTGCTTACGAGCAACCAGCAATTACGTAAACAGATTCAAGTTAGAAACCTACTCGTAGACCATGTAGCTCTATCCATAAAATCAAGCGTCGACTTTATTGTGGCGAAACTACCTATGCCTCTCGATACTGCGACGGAGGATCATTTGGCTAAAACGAATTGGCAGTTAAATGAACTCAAAAGCGTTCCAAGTGATGTAAGTGGTGGGAGTCAGAACTACAACTTGAGTCAGATAACTCAGTCAGTGGTTGATGTATGGCAAGATGACTTTGCAAAAGCGGGTATTTTGGTAGAGCTAGAAGATGAGAGTAAGCAGAGCCGGGTTGCTCTGGAAAGCTTTAATCTTGATGTTATTTTCAATAGCATTTTTGCCAATATCATCAAGCGCTCTTTCCGAGGTCAAACGGTTAGAATTATGCTAGAAGAGGGGCATGATATTGTGTCATTGAGCTTTCTTGATTACGGGACGCATTTACCTAATAAAGTCGCGACTGGGCTTCCATCTAACTTAAATCACTCTGAGTTGAGTATTGACCACCTTGCCCAACTAGTGACAACGAGTGGTGGTTATTTGGCTGTCTTCTCTTCTGATGCTCAAAACAAAGTCGAGATTACATGGCCATCTGCGAAGGAAAGGAGTTATCTGGATGAACCGCAGCAAGAACTCAATCCTGTAACTATTGCAGAAGATCAAGTCACACCAGAGAAAGAGTGGTTGCAAAAAGTCTATCAATTAGTGGCAGAGCATTACCATGATCCTGAATTTGGCACTGCGTCAGCCGCTAAAATGCTGTATATGTCTGAACGCTCTTTGCAGAGACGTTTTAAATCTGCCTCGTCAAGAACGTTAAAAGACTATGTCACAGAGGTTCGTTTGGAAACGGCGTGTGAAAAGTTATTGGCGGGTGAGAAAATCAGTGAAGTCGCCTTTAACTGTGGCTTTAATGATCCATCTTACTTTAGCCAAAAGTTTAAGCTGCATTTTGGTTTGCCCCCTTCCAAGTTTGCTTTGACTCAAGAAAGCCAAGAAATTAACTAGAAAACCTTCATTATAAGCTCCCTAGTTAATAGTTAAGATGCTGGGGAGCTGCATACAGTGCTCTATTATTGCTGCAGTTGCTAACGCAGTGAGTTTCATTGTTTCTTCATCACATCTAGCCTACAAATCCATTCTCAACACGTAAGCACGATCACGTTCTATCTGTTAGTCGCGATGTTCATAGCAATAAGCATAAATGGCTTCAAGAGAATGATTTACTAATAGTTGCAACAAATAAATGACAGTTGTATTGCTGTATCAAAAGAGCGTTGTTCATTTGGGTGAATGATGGTGTGCGACATTCGTGAAAACGAAAACTGTGTTGAAAAGATGAATAAGGTAAAGAAGTTTTGAAAGAGGTGAAAAAAAATATCGTGGTATAGCCGGGGGGACTATACCACGGGTGTCAAGGACACCTTCGCTTGCTGCCGGAGTGACATGTTGCCATGCCACCTCTGGAATTTATTAGAGAGGTTGCCCTCTCGATGGAGTAACTATACGAGAGGTTACTTATTTTTCTTATAAAAATAACGCCATGTTTATATGAGAAAAGCGACAACGTTTTGTTTTTTAATTAACCCACTGTTTTAATTTGCATTTTTTGTTTTCTATCTTGGTTTGTGACATTTTTGTTTCGTTAGGTGTCATTTTTAATTGTTAATTTTGACGTAAATAACGAGAGGAAATTTACGAAGTTGACGTTTGAAAGCGTGAAAACATTTACGGAATCTTTGATTTCACACAAGGATTGAAGGGGTATAGGGGAGTAATATTGGCAACCTAAACTTATTAAATAATAATATTTCTCATTAGCAATACTCTTAAGGGCCACTATGAAGTTATCAGAGATTAATCCTGGCGATACGGTGACGATTCGGTTGTTAGATGGTCTTTCATCAGATATCAGAAAGAAACTCATGGTAATGGGGCTGCTTCCCAATACAGAAGTCAAAGTGATTCGACGTGCGCCAATGGGCGATCCTTTACAAGTCGAAGTCCGTGGTGTGTCTGTCGCATTGCGAGAAACAATTGCTCAGAAAATTGAAGTGGAGCGAGTGTAATGCAATATCAAGTGCTAACCGTAGGTAACCCTAATAGTGGTAAAACGACGCTATTTAATGGTTTAACTGGCGCAAAACAGCAAGTTGGTAACTGGGCAGGCGTCACGGTTGAAAAGAAAACAGGACAATTCAAGCATGCTGGGGATGAGTTTTTGCTCACTGACCTTCCGGGTATTTACTCATTAGACAGTGGTAATGATAGTAATAGTATTGATGAATCCATCGCATCGCGTGCGGTTCTAACTCATCCTGCTGATCTCATTATTAACGTGGTGGATGCTACAAGTTTAGAGCGCAGCTTATATATGACGCTGCAACTTCGCGAACTTGGTCGCCCTATGATTGTTGTCCTCAACAAGATGGATGCGCTAAAGCGTGAACGTCAGATGATTAACGTTGCAGAGCTTGAGAAAACGTTAGGTTGTCCGGTTGTCAGTTTATCTGCAACCAATAAAACTCAAGTGGCAGAGTTTAAAGAAAAGCTTCATAAATCCATCGTTCAAGGAGTGCCACTTAAGGAATTGTCTTTGCATTACGGTGAGAAGATGGAGTCGGCAATTCAAACGGTTTCCGCACTTTTTAACGACCAAACCGTCGCTCATCGTGCACTAGCGATTCGTGCGCTTGAAAAAGACACAATGGTGCTCAATAGTCTTTCTGATATTGATAGAAGCAAAGTATTGGAAGTCATTACGACGTTAGATTTGGATATCGATTTGCATGTCGCGGATACTAAGTACACGCATCTGCATGAACAGTGTAAAAAAGTTCGCCGAAGCGAAGGCAAGTTAAGTCGTAGTGTGACTGAAGGACTCGACCAGTTTATTTTGAACAAGTGGATTGGAATTCCTTTCTTCTTTGTTGTTATGTACCTGATGTTTATGTTCTCGATTAACATCGGTAGTGCATTTATCGACTTTTTTGACATTGGTGTGGGCGCATTGTTGGTTGATGGTGGGCATCACTTGTTAGACGGTCATTTGCCTGTGTGGTTAGTGACGGTTCTTGCTGATGGTATCGGTGGTGGTATCCAGACGGTTGCAACCTTCATTCCGGTTATCGCGTGTTTGTACCTCTTCCTAGCGGTACTTGAGAGCTCAGGTTACATGGCTCGTGCAGCATTCGTACTAGATAAAGTGATGCAGAAGATCGGCCTACCGGGCAAAGCATTTGTACCGTTGGTTCTTGGTTTTGGCTGTAACGTACCGTCAATCATGGCAACTCGTACTCTAGACCAAGAACGTGAGCGTAAACTGGCTGCATCTATGGCGCCATTTATGTCATGTGGTGCTCGTCTGCCTGTATACGCGCTATTCGCTGCGGCATTCTTCCCAGGTTCTGGCCAGAACATTGTATTCGCACTTTACCTACTTGGTATTGTGGCAGCGATCTTCACAGGTCTTTTCCTTAAGCATACGCTTTACCCAGGTAGCAGTGATAGCCTAGTAATGGAAATGCCAGACTATGAGCTTCCGACGCTACAAAACGTGGTGATCAAAACTTGGCAAAAGCTAAAGCGCTTCGTACTTGGTGCAGGTAAAACCATCGTTATCGTTGTTGCTATTCTGAGTTTCTTCAACTCATTGGGTACTGATGGCAGTTTTGGTAATGAAGACAGCGAAAACTCGGTGCTTTCTAAAGCTGCGCAAGTTGTAACTCCAGTATTCGCGCCAATCGGTGTTCAAGAAGATAACTGGCCAGCGACGGTTGGTATCATTACCGGTATCTTCGCAAAAGAGGCGGTAGTTGGTACGCTTAACAGCCTGTACACCACGCAAAGCGACGGTGAAGACGCAGAATTTGATCTAATGGGCAGCCTAGAAGAGGCAGTAATGAGTATCCCTGAAAACTTAGCCGGTTTGAGCTACTCAGATCCACTAGGCATTGAAGTGGGTGACTTAACTGACTCAAATGCCGTTGCCGAAGAACAAGAAGTCGATGCTTCTATCTTCGGTAACATTAAATCTCAGTTTGCTTCTGGCAATGCCGCATTTGCTTACCTAATCTTTATCCTACTGTACACACCTTGTGTGGCGGCGATGGGGGCTTACGTACGTGAGTTTGGTCATAAGTTCGCACGCTTTATTGCGGTTTGGACAATGGGCTTGGCTTACCTATGTGCGACGTTCTACAACCAATTGACGCATTTCGCAGATAGCCCAGTGACAAGTGGCATTTGGATGGCTGTGATCGTTGCTATCTTCTTTGGTACCTACCGTGTGTTCAAACAAGTTGGTAAGAAACAAAACGGTGCATTAGAGGCGCAAGTAGCATGATTTTAAAAGAGCTTTATCAATACATTGCAGACAAAGGAACCGTCTCCCAGTCAGATCTGGCTAAACAGTTTGGGATGAGTGAAGATGGCGCCGACGCGATGTTAAACGTGTGGATTAAGAAGGGCAAAATTAGCCGCCTAGTCGACACTAATAAAGCTCATGACGTGACTCGTGTTCGCTACTCAGTGACTAAACAAGATGGTTTGTCTCTGACAGTCACCATGTAGCGACTATCAAAATTAGTCACCTAAAAATTATCACGTAAAAACGACAAAGCCGCATCAGCAATGATGCGGCTTTTATTTTGCTGGTTATTGTTTGTGAATACAGCGAAATTAATGTTCTTCAGAGTGTTTAGTCGCGCCTAACCCTAGGAACTTCAAACCAAGACTTAAAACTAAAATCGAAATAGGTAATGTTAAGATCGTCCAATCTAAGCTGTCGAAGTTAATCAGCACGAGCTCTAAGAACTTCACAAACAAGATCACGATGATGACTTCAGCCAAAATGTTTTTTAGATGGCCGATGTTTGGGGTTCTGATCCAATGCAAAACCGACTGCTCTTGTGTTTTCGCTTTAGCTTTGTTGGAAATAAATAGTGTGTAGATGCCGTGAGCAAAGATGAACAAAACTAGTGCGACAAGAAACGTATCCAGTGACTTGATCAAATAAGCGATCGCGATGTCTGCTTTATCTAAATGTGCGAGTGCTTCTGGAGGTGTTTGATTGAGAATGAAGACCGCAAATGCCGAATAGGTTTTTGCTGCACCCATAAGAAAAAGCAAGAATGAAGCAGCCATAGAACAGATAATGGCGATCCAGCTGACGTATCGGAATGTGTTGAAGACTTGTTTCATGATGACCCTCTCTAACTGAGCTGGTAGTCTAAACAAGTTTTATTTTAGTGATAATCCCAGAAAAATGAGAAAGATTGTTACAAATACGTATTAATCTTTCTCTGTCTATTTCAGCCGTATTCAAAGGCGAATTATTTTCGCTAGCAGTGCTTATGCTTTTTGGAAAATAGAACTCAGTGACAGCACATTTTTAATGCGACCAAGCAATTCGTTTTGCTCTTCTTCTGTACGGAATTCACCTTTGGTGTTACCCCAAACCGGTCCCGGCCATGCTACGTCATCTTTGAAGCGAGCAATATGGTGAATGTGCAGCTGTGGCACCATATTACCTAGCGCACCAAGGTTTAGCTTGTCTGGACGGAATGTTGCTTCCAGTGCTTGGCTTACCGCTTGAGACTCTAGCAAAAACTGTTGCTGTTCTTGCATTGGCAAGTGGTGAAGCTCTTTTAGGTTTGCACGTTTAGGGACCAAGATAACCCATGGCACGGCGTTATCTTTATGCAGAAGCGCCACACACAGTGGGAAGTGGCCGATAACGGTGGTGTCTTTTGCCAGTTGAGGGTGCAGTTCAAAACTCATTATGTTGTCCGATTTGAATTGAATGACATCAGTATACGCCAGATAAAACAAAAGGTTGACGCTTTCACGTCAACCTTTGTCATCATTTAGCTTGTGCTACTTAAGCTACCTACGTAAAAGCGGATTACATACGCTCTAGAGTATCAATACCTAGTAGAGACAGACCTTGCTTGATGGTCTTCGCTGTTAGCGCAGCTAGTTTCAGACGGCTTTGTTTCACAGCTTCGTCTTCAGCAACTAGGATAGGGCACGCTTCGTAGAAACTAGAGAACTGACCTGCTAGTTCGAATAGGTAGCTACACATGATGTGCGGTTGGCCTTCGCGAGCGACAGATTGAACCGCTTCTTCGAACTGCATAAGTTTAGCAATAAGTGCTTTCTCTTTCTCATCAGTGATTTTGATGTCGCCTTGGAGAGCGTCCATAGCAACACCAGCTTTAGCGAAAATAGAAGCTACGCGAGTGTATGCATATTGCATGTATGGTGCTGTGTTACCTTCAAACGCTAACATGTTGTCCCAATCGAACACGTAGTCAGTCGTACGGTGTTTAGATAAGTCAGAGTATTTAACCGCTGCCATTGCAACTGTTTTAGAGATCTTCTCTTTTTCTTCCGCATCTAGCTCAGGGTTTTTAGATTCGATCAGTTGTGCTGCACGAACTTCTGCTTCATCTAGAAGGTCGGCAAGGCGAACGGTACCACCCGCACGAGTCTTGAATGGCTTACCATCTTTACCAAGCATCATGCCGAACGCGTGGTGCTCAAGAGATACTGACTCAGGTACGTAGCCTGCCTTACGAACAATTGTCCAAGCTTGCATTAGGTGCTGGTGTTGACGTGAGTCGATGAAGTAAAGCACACGGTCTGCGCTTAGCTCTTCATAACGATATTTTGCACATGCGATGTCTGTTGTTGTGTATAGGAAACCGCCATCGCGTTTTTGAACGATAACGCCCATTGGTTCGCCATCTTTGTTCTTGTATTCATCTAGGAATACAACTTGCGCGCCATCATCTTCAACGGCAAGACCTTGTTCTTTTAGGTCTGCAACGATCTTAGGAAGCATGTCGTTGTACATGCTCTCGCCCATCACGTCGTCACGAGTCAGTGACACGTTTAGACGGTCGTAGTTGCGCTGGTTTTGGATCATGGTTACATCAACGAGTTTTTTCCACATTTCTGCACAGTACTCGTCACCGCTTTGCAGTTTCACAACGTAGTTTCGCGCCTTTACTGCGAAGTCTTCATCTTCATCGTACAGCTTTTTCGATTCGCGGTAGAAGCCTTCAAGGTCCGCAAGCTCCATAGAAACTTCGCCAGACTCTTGTTGTACACGTTCAAGGTTTGCGATAAGCATACCGAACTGAGTACCCCAGTCGCCGATGTGGTTCGCACGGATCACTTTGTGACCTAGGAACTCAAGAGTACGTACCACCGCATCACCGATGATGGTTGAACGTAGGTGACCAACGTGCATTTCTTTAGCTACGTTTGGTGCAGAGTAGTCAGCAACGATAGTTTGAGCTTCGTCTGCTGCAACGCCAAGACGTGAGTCAGCCAGTGCTGCTTCCGCTTGTTTTGCTAGGAACTCTTCGCTTAGGAAAATGTTGATGAAACCAGGACCAGCGATTTCTGTCTTGCTTGCAATACCATCTAGGTCTAGAACATCCAGTACTTTCTGTGCAAATTCTCGTGGGTTAGTACCCAGTTTTTTAGCAACGCCCATTACGCCGTTTGCTTGGTAGTCACCAAATTGTGGCTTTGCTGATTGGCGTACTGCCGCAGGACTGCCTGCAGGTGCGCCAGCGGCTTCTAGAGCCTGAGATACTTTGTCATTAATAAGTGCTTGGATATTCACACGCGTTTCCTTCAATTCAAGGACGAAGAACTCGGCGAAGTAAGTGCCGAGTTCTGTTGGAGTTCACAAAAATGGGGCTAATGATAACAACTTTATTGCTTTTCATACAGAGAGGAATTGGGGAAATTTATACTTTTTCGATTGAATGGAAATGTGGTTTGGTTTGCGTTTACTATTGCGCTCAGAGTAATGAGATAAATCGCCCCAAAAGAGAACCACAATGACGACTCAACTAGTTGAAAAACGCCTAGCGCCTAAATTGATGATCCAAGATCTGGATGCATTTATGGCGAAGATTGAAGAGCTTGCATCCCTGTTAAAACTGGATCTGAGCTTTGCTCAAGCTGACCATATTGCGCTGCGAATTAATGATACTGAAACAGCAAAAGCCGCGCATGAAGCATGGAATCAATACGGTAAGGTGATTTCACAAGCGAAAATCAACGGTCGCCCAATTATTGTTATTGAGTTCGATAAAGCGTTGGAAAGTCGTGGCTGGAAGATTGAGTGTCTGGAGCTGCCATACCCTGCGGAAGGCAAAATCTACCCAACTGAAAGCTGGGAACATGTGGAGTTTGTGATTCCGTCTCATGCCGAAACCGCAGATGAGTTTCTTGCTGATTTGAGACACACTTATCCAGCGTTTGGCGCGCGCTTTAATGAGTTAGAAGAGCTGGGTGTGAAGATCAAACTGTCGAGCCCGAAAGGGGATGGCGAACGCTTGAATAACCCAACAGTGGCGTTTAAGTACCAAGGCATTTGTATCAAACTGCACCCGCATTCACTTAAGCGTATTGTGGAGTCTGAGCAGGCGTAAAACGCTAGGGTGAGAATTGCTGAGTTGCGATAGGCAAAAAGGGAGCCGAGGCTACCTTTCGTAAGCGAATCACTATTTAGCCAGTGACTTGCTTTTTGGGTTGGTAATGGAAAGTTTTTTGCCTTTCAACTCTTCATCTAAAGGCAGTGTAAAAGTTTTGGCAAACGGCATTCGTTTACAATGATCCGCCTTGTCTCTAACGATAGTAATAAGAGCTTCTGTCTGTGAGCTTTGCTCTATTTTTAGGCTAAAATCATCGTTCTTACTGCAGCCGTTAGACTCTGTGATAAATGAAATTTGACTCTCACTTGTCCTATAAGTCTCTACCATCATTGCTTGGTGCTCAGACGTCTGGTTTGTTTGCAGTCCTGCGTTTGCTGAACATGCAGTTAAACTGATAGTGCCCAAACCAAGTAGGAATATCTTGAGTCTATGTTTCATCTCGTTACCTTTTTTTGCGTCGTACGAATGAACCTGCAGCCATTAACACCAGTAGGCCAATAGATAAACTGCCGCCTGAACTAGACTTTTTATTAACGTCGTTACCAGCATCGCCCGTATTATCTGTGCTGACTGACATATTTATGTTGCGAACAAATGCTTGCGCGCTGTAAATGCCACTTGAAAACGGGTGTTGGACGTATTCAAACGTTATCGTATTAGATGCTTTGTAAAGATCGATCTGGATCTCTTTATAATCGAGGAGTTGGTTGGTGCTATCGTAAATTTCACCATTAACTAAGATGAACAAGTAATCAAAACCATCGGACATTACTTTGAGATCCATGGTAAGTTTGCCCTTCGGAAGATCGGTCAAAACCAGCTCAGATACACCAGGATAAGCTCCCATATCCGCTGATTGCAGTTCACCATTTTCAGCCGTCCAAGCGTTTTGACCGGTATAAACATTTGCGTCTGCTAGCGGAATGGCATTACGCACTGATCTGCTTGCTTTATCTACACCTGAATACTCGAAAGTTGTTGTGAGTCTGGACAGTTTCGGATGATCGGTAAAGAGCTCTATCGTTGTTTCTGATCCCGAATAGCTAGGTTGGTAGCCGACGGTAATTTGACAGCTTTGCGAAGGCTTTAAGGTACCAGTACAAGTGCTTTTCTCGATGGTACTTCCGTATGATATTGTGCTTTGGTAGATGTTGAATGGGATAGTATCGTCATTACGAATAGTAAAGGTCTCTTGCTGCGCTTTTCGCTCAACGAAACGAAGATCTCGGTACTTAGTGAAGCTGATAGTATTGCGATGGCTATCTATCCATCCATTGTGTTGAAAATGAGCGACGTTGGCGTAAACACCATAAGCGTTTGGTTGAGCACATCCATCCCCCCAGCTGACCACGCCTAGCAATTTGTTGATACCGTTATCATCAACGATGAGTGGACCGCCGCTATCTCCTTGGCAGCTATCTTTTCCTCCCCAATAGTATCCGGCGCAAATACCGTCATCTGATACATTAGAGTAGTTTCCTGGTAGGTTTTGGCAGGTAGCTCGATCTACGTATTCCAAATCTACTTGTTGTAAAACGGTTGGGTATATTCGGTCTGTCGTGGACGTATTTCCCCATCCAGCCACTTGCAACTTGTCTCCTACGCGTACGCTATCTAAAAGTTCTGGCGTTGCCAGGTCAATAGTTGCGCTATCGATATTGCGTTCTAATTCAATAAGAGCGATGTCATTGTTCGTTGTTATGTTGTTATATTCATCATGTGAATAGATATTTTTAATGGCGATGCGCTGTGCTTGAGACTCTCTGTTTTTGTCATAAAGACCAAGAACGATATCCAGATCGTCCGCATTAAGACCTTCCACACAGTGCGCAGCAGTTAATACGTATTTTCCACCTAGGAAACTGCCACCACAAAAGTGACCAATAGATGTAGGTTGTCCTTTACGTACCAGTGAAGCAATAAATTTCCAGTCGGAAGTGTTGGCAGGTTCGCCGCCGATAATGCGAGTGGATACATCATTCTGAACAGGCTCAAGAGTATCTGCGATTGTGGTTGCTGGTAAAGTCAGCCCAATCAGAAAAGCCACTAACGTTTTTTTCATTTTAATTCCGTAATATTAACGTGGTTTATTATAAGGAGGGCAAATGATAAACGGAATCATTCTCTCAGTAAATAGTTGTGGAGAAATGAAAAATTATAACGTATCGGTTTAACTTTGATGGTTAGAATTGGAGGGGGGATCTTCTGAAAAGATGAAACCCGCCAAGTTGGACGGGTTTCACTATCGTTGTAACTAGTACGGAGGGATTACAGGATCACTGTCTTATTCCCATAAACAAAGACGTGGTCATTGATCACTTTATTCAAAGCCTTACTCAATACGTTCTTCTCTACATCGCGTCCCGCTTGCGCCATATCTTGGGCATTGAATGTATGGTCGACAGGAATTACGTCTTGCTTGATGATCGGCCCTTCATCTAAATCATTAGTCACGAAGTGTGCTGTTGCACCGATGATTTTCACACCGCGATCGTAAGCTTGTTGATATGGCTTCGCGCCAATAAAAGCAGGTAAGAAGCTGTGATGAATATTAATGATTTTGTGGTGATATTTCTCAACAAACGTCGGCGTTAATACGCGCATGTATTTAGCTAGCACCAAAAAGTCAGCATCGTATTGATCGATCACTTCTAGCATCTTCTGCTCGTGTTCTTCACGGCTAAGGTTTTCATGGGTCACATGGTGGTAAGGAATGTCGAAGCGTTCAGTGAGAGTTTGCAGTTTGTCGTAATTCCCCACCACAGCGGCGATCTCAACATCTAGGCTTCCATCGTAGGTTTTCATCAGAATATCGCCTAAACAATGCGCTTCTTTTGTGACGAGAATGACGATGCGCTTACGGCGAGAGCCAACCAATTTACGCTTAGCACCTTGCGGGAGAGCTTGGTCCAAGTCGGCAAGAAACGTTTGATCGTTGAAGTACCCCTCCAACTCCGTTCTCATGAAAAAGTGGCCACTGGTATTATCAACAAATTCGTTATTGTGAACGATGTTGAGTTGGTGCTTGTAACAGATATTAGTAATTTTCGAGATGAGACCCGGGGCGTCAGAACAGTGGGTCAACAGTGTTTTCTTTTCCATAAATCAGGTACTTCCATGCATTAATATTTTAGCGTACGAATTTGTTATTATTCCCTGGCGGGTGTAACTGTACTGCCATGTTTCACCATAAATAATCTATTCTTACGTTGGTTTCAACAAAATATCCGCGTGTCGCCGCAAGCTGGTCAGATTGTGGGCTGATGTCACTCCTATTCCTCTGATATACTCTCGATAATTTTTCAAACTCAATACCAAGCATGATCGCAAAAACTTTTTCCTCTGATGGCGCGTTAGGTAAGGCCATTCCTGGCTTTCAAGCTCGTCAGCCACAAATCGATATGGCGGAAGCCGTCAGCAGTGCGATCAAAGATCAAACCCAGTTGGTGGTGGAGGCAGGAACCGGAACCGGTAAGACCTTCGCCTACTTAGTCCCTGCGCTGTTAAGCGGTAAAAAAGTGATCATCAGTACAGGCTCGAAAAACTTGCAAGAGCAGTTGTACCATCGTGACTTACCGCTCATGGTCAATGCGCTTGGTTTTTATGGCCAAGTGGCGTTATTAAAAGGGCGTTCTAATTATCTGTGTTTGGATCGTTTGAGCCGCCAAATGGTCGAAAGCCACACTAATGAATCTGACCCGACGTTATTAACTCAACTGGTTAAAGTGCGTGCTTGGTCATCAGAAACCAAAACAGGTGACCTTGGTGATTGTGATGATCTGCCAGAAGACAGCATGATCATTCCGACTATCACCTCAACCAATGATAACTGTTTAGGTAAAGAATGTCCGAGCTACACTGATTGCTTTGTATTGAAAGCGCGTAAGCGAGCCATGGATTCCGACATTGTTGTAGTGAACCATCACTTGTTTCTTGCTGATTTAGCGATCAAAGAAACAGGATTCGGTGAACTGATTCCAGAAGCCGATGTGTTTATTTTTGATGAAGCTCATCAGTTGCCAGATATTGCGAGCGAATATTTCGGCCAGTCAGTTTCAAGCCGCCAAATTCACGATCTTGCCAAAGACATTGAAATAGCCTATCGCACCGAAGCCAAAGATATGCGTCAATTGCAAAAAGTGGGCGACAAACTCATGCAAAGCGCAATGGACATGCGGATTGTATTGGGTGAGCCAGGCTTTCGTGGCAACTGGCGTGAGGCGTTGCAATCAGGTTCTATTAAGCGAGAATTATTGCGCTTAACTGACAGCCTCGAATTGGCGATTGATGTACTCAAAATAGCCTTAGGGCGCAGTCAATTACTGGATACCGCCTTTGAACGAGCAAATTTGATCAAAGGCCGTATCGACCGGGTATGTGATGTCGATATTACCGGTTACTCATACTGGTACGATACCTCGCCTCGTCATTTCGCTCTGCACATTACGCCTCTTTCTGTCGCGGACAAGTTCCATGAGCAAATAGAGATTAAACAAGGCGCTTGGATTTTCACGTCAGCAACCCTAGCCGTATCGGGCGATTTCAAGCACTTTACTGAGCGCCTTGGCCTCAAGCCTACAAAGCAATTTTCTCTGCCGTCCCCCTTTGATTATCAAAAGCAAGCGCGCCTTTGTGTGCCAAGGTATTTGCCAGAGCCAAACAGTAACGGCTTAGCGGATAAGTTAGTCCGAATGCTTGCTCCGGTGATTGAAGAAAATGATGGTCGCTGCTTCTTTTTATGTACCTCGCACAGCATGATGCGTGAACTAGGTGAGAAGTTCCGAGAAGTACTTGAGCTGCCTGTGTTAATGCAAGGGGAGATGAGTAAGCAGAAAACCTTGGCGGAGTTTATGGAACTGGGTAACGCTTTACTCGTGGCGACGGGCGCTTTCTGGGAAGGGATTGATGTTAGAGGTGATGCGCTGAGCTGTGTTATTATCGACAAATTACCGTTTACCGCCCCTGACGATCCGTTACTCAAAGCCCGTATCGAGGATTGTCGATTACGTGGCGGTGAACCATTTGCTGAAGTACAAATCCCGGATGCAGTGATTACGTTAAAGCAGGGAGTCGGGCGATTAATTCGAGATCAGAAGGATCACGGTGCGTTGATCATTTGTGATAATCGCCTCGTCACGCGAGACTATGGTGGTATTTTCCTCGGAAGTCTACCACCTATCCCAAGGACGCGAGACTTAGATGGAATCAAAGCATTCCTGAAAGCAGAACAATCTGTCACAGACGCAAGTGCTGAGGCATAACCCAATAAATGAGAGTTGTAGAGAGTTAAATGAGCGCAAAAATTCTTGCTATCGATACAGCGACTGAAAACTGTTCAGTTGCGTTGTTGGCTAATGATCAAGTGATTTCACGTAGCGCGGTTGCACCACGCGATCACACCAAAAAAGTACTGCCAATGGTTGATGAAGTACTCAAAGAAGCTGGCCTGACTCTACAAGAGCTGGATGCGTTAGCGTTTGGACGTGGTCCAGGTAGCTTTACTGGCGTTCGTATCGGTATTGGTATCGCACAAGGTTTGGCGTTCGGTGCTGACTTACCTATGATCGGCGTTTCAACGCTGGCTGCAATGGCTCAAGGTAGCTATCGCTTACATGGTGTGACCGATGTCGCTGTGGCTATTGACGCACGTATGGGTGAAGTTTACTGGGCACGTTACACTCGCCAAGCAAACGGTGAGTGGGCAGAGATGGATGCAGAGTGCGTAATTCCACCAGCACGTCTCGTTGAAGAAGCACAAGCAGACGACAAAACGTGGACGACAGCAGGTACTGGTTGGGATGCTTACCAAGAAGTATTAGCAGACCTACCGTTTAATTTGACGCATAGTGACGTTCTGTACCCTGATTCACAAGACATCGTGATTCTTGCTGAACAAGAATTTAAAAAGGGTAATACCGTGCCGGTCGAAGATTCGAGCCCTGTTTATTTACGTGATAATGTGACATGGAAAAAACTTCCTGGTCGCGAATAGTCCGTTTTTCATTAACCTGACAAAAAGCAGGGCGTTTGCCCTGTATTTTTATGGAGTGCTATGGCGTCGATTAATGGCTTGCCTCCTTCTTTGATTCCCGGTGCAAATCGCACTCATAAAGCCAGTCAAAAGAAGCAGGTAAATAAATCACAAACAAAGCAGCCTGTAGGTCAGCCTTCAAAGGTTGCTAACGCCGTGGCGCACTCCATAAAACACGTGGATGAGTCCCAAATTCACCGAGCTCAAGTGCAATATGACCTTCCTGAAGGGGGCGCACGTAAAGCAATGGAGCAGTACATGGATGTCATGAATCGAGCTAAAAAAGAGGAACTGGCTCAATTACTTGGTGTCGATATTTACGTGTGAGATCTCCCCAGCTTGGGGTTACTAATATTGAAAGGTGGTTTATGAAGGTTTTTGGACGGTTTTTTCTCGCATTATTTGCTACGGTTGGTTTGTCTGCGTGTAGCTCTTTGCCAGAGGAGCTAAATGCAAGCACAGAATTGGTCGTTACAGACTATAAAGCGTTTGCTGAGTCTCAGGGGCAAGTGAGTGAAGATGTTCGCCTTGGTGGAATCATCGCTAAAGTGGATAACTTTAAAGATAAAACGCGTCTAGAGATTGTAAACCTTCCTATCAGTAAGTCTGGTAAACCTGATATTGATGAAGAGCCTACGGGGCGTTTTGTCGCCTATTTTGATGGCTATTTAGAGCCTGTCGCCTTTAGTGAAGGCCGTTTGGTGACGGTTGTAGGCAAAGGAGCAGGGGAAGAAGAAGGAAAGATCGGTGAGCACGGTTACATCTTCCCAGTAATTAAGGGGGAAGGGTACCGTTTATGGAAAATTGAAGAACGTGTACGCATGTATGACTCGCCAACCTACTTTTACCCATGTTACTCGATTAACTGCCGCATGTGGCGTAATGATTTCCCGCAAGACGGTAAAGTGATAAAACAGGTCAAATAATCTGCGATGCATGAGCGTCAATTCGAGCTTCCTGCCGGCAAAATGGCAGCCCTTGAGATAGGGAACGAGAAAACGGCTGACTTGTCAGTCGTTTTTCTTCATGGGTGGTTAGATAATGCGGGCAGCTTTAAAGCGCTCATGGAGCAGTTGAATCAACTTAATCCTCACTTACACCTCCTCGCCATCGATCATTTTGGTCACGGTTTATCGAGTCATAAATCTCACGATAATTATTACCCCTTTCACGACTATATTGCCGATTTGTATCAGTTTTTGGACGAATTATCACCAAACAGACTGATATTAGTAGGGCATTCACTTGGTGCTTTAATCGCAAGTTGCTATAGTGCAGCGTTTCCAGAGCAGGTCGAAGCTCTTGTGCAAATTGAGGGAGCAGGACCTCTTCATGAGGATCCTACTAACAGTTTGCCTCGTCTTCGCGATGGCGTTTTAAGTCGAATAAGACAGCAAAACAAGCCAGAGCGAGCCATTGCCTCCTTCGATCTGGCGTTAAAATTACGCATGCAAGCCAACCAATTAACCGCTGAGCAACTTCTACCGATAGTCGAGCGTGGAACAGAGCAGCGAGGAGATAAATGGTATTGGCGGCATGACGCCAAGTTAAAATGTGCGTCGCTTTACCGAATGGCGCAAGCGCATGCTAACTCGATTACCAGCCAAATACGTTGTCCTCATTTGATTGTATTAGGCGATCAAGGATTTCAGAATTTACCATCTAACCAAGCTGATTGGGGAGAGAACCCACCGCAAGTGGTTTCTGTCAAGGGTGGTCATCACTGTCATTTAGAGCAAATACTCGAGGTCGCAACGCGAATTCTTGGTGTAGTTAACAAAATTTAAACAAGTGTTTGAGAGTTGCGTGCTCAAGCACGTTCGCTGTGCTGTAATAGCTTTCAAAATAAAAAGGACGCTATTTTTTAGCCAGTTATAAACGAGGAGTAACATCGTGGATAAACCATGGCTTTCACGTTATCCAAGTGACGTACCTGAAACCATTAATCCAGAGCAATATGAGTCTTTGGTAGAAATGTTTGAACAGTCTGTACAAAAATATGCAGACCAACCAGCATTCATGAACATGGGCTCGGTTATGACCTTCCGTAAATTGGAAGAGCGTAGTCGCGCATTCGCAGCGTATCTGCAAAACGAGTTAAAACTGCAAAAGGGTGACCGCGTTGCTCTGATGATGCCAAACTTACTGCAATACCCAGTAGCATTATTTGGTATTTTGCGTGCAGGTTGTATCGCCGTAAACGTTAACCCACTTTACACTCCTCGTGAACTTGAACACCAATTGAATGACTCAGGTGCGACGACGATTGTGATTGTGTCTAACTTTGCGAATACGCTAGAACAAATCGTCGATAAAACACCAGTCAAACACGTAGTGTTAACCAGTCTTGGTCAAATGCTGCCACGAGCGAAAGGTACGATTGTCGATTTTGTCGTGAAGTACGTTAAGGGCATGGTGCCTAAGTACGATTTACCTGGTGCAATCTCAATGCGTCAGGCTCTACGTAAAGGTCGTCGTCTACAATACGTTAAACCGTTTATGTCTGGGGATGACATTGCATTCCTGCAATATACGGGGGGGACGACAGGTGTCGCGAAAGGCGCGATTCTGACTCACCGCAACATGATTGCGAACGTTCTACAGGCAAAAGGCGCGTACGGACCGGTTTTATCTCCGGGGCGTGAATTAGTCGTGACAGCATTACCGCTGTATCACGTATTTGCTCTTACCGTAAACTGTCTGCTGTTTGTTGAAATGGGTGGTCGTAACTTACTTATTACCAACCCTAGAGATATTCCAGGGTTCGTGAAAGAGCTACAAAAGCATCCGTTTACTGCGATTACGGGCGTGAATACCTTATTTAATGCATTGGTCAATAATGAAGATTTCCACGAGTTGGATTTCAGTAATCTACGTTTAGCCGTTGGCGGCGGCATGGCAGTGCAGCGCTCAGTGGCAGAAAGATGGCAAAAGACCACGGGTTGCTATTTGCTCGAAGGTTACGGTCTAACAGAGTGTTCTCCGTTGGTGGCGGCATATCCGCATGATCTTGTTGAATACAATGGCTCTATTGGTCTGCCGGTACCATCAACAGAAGTTCGTATCGTGGACGAAGAAGGTAACGCTCTTGCGAATACTGAAACTGGCGAACTTCAAGTTCGTGGTCCTCAGGTTATGCAAGGTTACTGGCAACGACCTGAAGCAACGAAAGATACGATTAACGAAGACGGCTGGCTATCAACTGGCGACATCGTTAAGTTCGATGACGAAGGCTTCCTGCATATCGTTGACCGTAAGAAAGACATGATCTTAGTATCAGGCTTTAATGTTTACCCGAACGAAATCGAAGACGTTGTAGCACTTCACGGCAAAGTACTTGAAGTTGCTGCTATTGGTCAGCCGCATGAAGTGTCTGGTGAATTAGTGAAGATTTATGTCGTGAAACGCGATCCGAGCTTGACCAAAGACGAAGTGATCGCGCATTGTCGAGAACACTTAACTGGCTACAAAGTTCCGAAGTTGGTTGAGTTCCGCGAAGACTTACCTAAAACCAATGTCGGTAAGATCTTGCGTCGTGTTTTACGCGAAGAGAATGACGCTGAACTTGCGAAGAAAAGCGCATAAGCCGATTTCGTCGAGTCGAGAGATTTAAAAAATGATAGAATGCCAGCGTTTTGCTGGCATTTTTTATAGCGAGAAGTATGTGAACTATCAAATTATTACTAAAAACAAAGACCTAGAAGAGGTTTGCACTCATGCCCGAGAGGCAGACGTAGTGATGTTGGATACCGAATTCGTTCGTATTCGCACTTTCTACCCGCAGTTAGGTCTGATTCAGCTTTTCGATGGTAATCGCCTCTCGCTGATTGATCCGACTGAATTAACGGATATGACGCCGTTTGTAGCGCTATTAAAAGATACTTCTGTGCTAAAAGTGCTGCACGCATGTGGTGAAGATTTAGAAGTTTTCCAAAACGCTTTTGGTTGTACACCATTCCCTATGGTGGATACGCAGCTGATGGCCGCTTTTCTCGGTCACGGCTTATCGACAGGCTTCGCATCGCTGGTGGAAGAATATTTAGGCGTAGAGCTCGACAAAAGTGAATCACGTACCGACTGGATGGCTCGTCCACTGACACAAAAGCAATTAGATTATGCTGCCGCAGATGTTCATTACTTGTTACCGTTATACGAAAAGCTGTTTGATAAGGTGACGCAAGCAGGTTGGTGGGAAGCTGTACAGCAAGAAAGTGATTTACTCGTTTCGAAACGTATTCGCGTAACTAATGAAGAGAATGCCTACCTTGATATTAAGGGCGCTTGGCAATTAAAACCTTCTGAGCTAGCGATTTTAAAGCCATTGGCGACGTGGCGTTATCGTGAAGCAATCAAACGAGATTTAGCGCTGAACTTTATCTTCAAAGAAGGTGATCTATTAACGGTCGCTCGTCTTGGTTTAACGAACTTTAAGAAGATGGAAGCAGAAGATATTGATATCCGAGCGATTAACCGCCATGGCGCGAAGATTGCCGCGATTGTTAAGCAAGCGAAGCAAACACCTTCTGAAGAGTATCCTGCGAAAATTGAGCGTTTAATGGACTATCCGGGTTACAAGCAGGTCTTCAAAAATATGAAAGACTTGGTGAAATCGGCTTCGCAGAAGTCAGGTTTAGCCACGGAGTTCCTTGCCTCTAAAAAGCAGATCAATCAGTTGATCAGTTGGGTTTGGAAAAAAGATCGTGACCCAGAAGTATTGCCTGATTTGATGCAAGGGTGGCGTTTGGATTTACTCGGCGACAAGATGAACAAAGCATTAAAGTAATGAAAGATGAAAAAGGTTGGCCTCGATGCCAACCTTTTTCGTTCTAATTAGAGTATTCGTCTTGCGAGAGAAACTGATTACTTTTCTTCGTCTGGTAGCTTCACATTTAGCTCAAGAACTGAGATATCGTCGTCTTTGTGCTCAAATGTTAAGTCAACCATATTTGGATCAATTGCCACGTACTTGCTGATCACCTTCAAGATGTCTTCTTTTAATTGAGGCAAGTAAGACGGCGCAGGATCATTTTGGCTGCGGCGCTCTGCGACAATGATTTGCAAACGCTCTTTAGCTAGATTCGCAGAAGTTTTCTTCTGTGGACGGAAAAATTCTAATAATGACATGTCTAGCCTCCAAAGAGTCGTTTAAAGAGTCCTTTCTTCTCCTCAGTAAGGAAACGAAATTCAACCTGATTGCCTAATAAGCGATCAACGGTGTCAGAATAAGCCATACCCGCATCGGTGTTATCGTCAAAAGTGACTGGCACACCTTTGTTTGACGCGTTAAGCACGGCTTGGCTTTCTGGAATCACGCCCAGTAGTGGAATATGTAAGATCTCCTCAACGTCTTCAACGCTTAGCATTTCGCCTTGAGTGACGCGAGATGGGTTGTAGCGAGTCAGTAACAGATGCTGTTTTACTGGCTCTAGCCCTTGTTCTGCACGCAGTGACTTAGAATCTAAAATACCGAGAATGCGGTCAGAGTCACGCACAGAAGAGACTTCTGGGTTCGTTGTGACAATGGCTTCATCGGCATAGTACAAGGCCATTAACGCGCCTTGCTCGATACCTGCTGGTGAATCACAAATAATGAAATCAAAGCCCATTTCATCAAGTTCGCCGAATACGCGCTGAACACCATCTTTTGTCAGTGCGTCTTTATCACGAGTTTGAGAAGCAGGAAGAATAAATAGGTTGTCCGTGCGCTTATCTTTGATCAGCGCTTGGTTTAATGTCGCTTCGCCGTTAATGACGTTTACAAAGTCATACACGACGCGGCGCTCACAGCCCATGATTAGATCGAGGTTACGCAAACCGATGTCAAAATCGATCACCGCGGTCTTTTTTCCCTTAAGAGCTAGACCAGAGGCGATGGCTGCGCTTGAAGTGGTTTTACCAACGCCACCTTTACCAGACGTTACTACAATAATGCGTGCCATTTTTTTTCCTTTTTAGATTAAATCGCGAGAACTTCTAAATGTAATGATTCATCGGCTTTACTGATCATTACTTTCTTTTGCCAGTACTCGCTTTCAATTTGATCGCTTAACCAGTAGTCACCCGCAATGGATACCAGTTCTGCTTGTAAATCGTGGCAAATAATACGCGCTTCCTGCTGACCACTTGCTCCTGCAATCGCACGACCTCGAAGTGTGCCATGGATATGAATAGAGCCGTCAGCAATGACTTCAGCACCTGCACTGACGTGCGCCAGCACCACCAAATCACCATCTTTTGCGTAGATCTGTTGTCCTGAGCGGACAGGCGTACGAACTACTTTCGTTGGTGCCATTTTGGCAGGTGCTTGGCTTGGTGATTTGCTCGCCGACATAATGGCGAAGCCAGCTTCGGAAGCAAGGTTTTGTACACGCTTGTCTTTACAGCCCGTTACACCGACCGGAATAAAACCAGCATCTGAGATGCCTTGTTTAAGCTTAGGGAAATCAATGTCGCCTTGTACTTTTGCTATATTGATTACCAAAGGCGCGGATGCAAAAAAAGAAGGTGCTTGAGAAACTTTTTCTTGCAAAAATTCGACAGTCTTTGCGATCTCATTGTCAGAAAGGTGTAAAACTGACAATGTAAAACTGCTACCTTTAAGGTCTGGTGAATGGGTCATCGTGGACTTCTTGCCTTTATTGAAAGAGCGTTGCCTTAAACTAGGTATGTCATGTTATATTTCATCCTTTGACGCAGCAAGTTCTCTCGTGGGCAAATAGGTGAATTAATCTCAAATTTGCTATTAAGTTTGCGAGAATTTGACGTTTTCAACCTAATCCGCACTCAACGCGGCTAAATCAGCATAAAAGGCGTGTCATGCTTTGTTCTATTTATAAAAGCTCGAAAAAAGAAGGTACTTATCTCTATATTCCGAAAAAGGATGATTTTTCACAGGTTCCTGACACCTTAATGCAGATGTTCGGTAAGCCTATCGCTGTCATGACGATTAAACTTGATGGCCGTAAATTGGCACAAGTTGATATCGAAAAAGTGAAGGCTTCATTACAAAATGATGGCTTCTTTCTTCAGGTTCCACCGCCGCCGGAGAACCTATTAGAAAAGTACAAAGAACAAAAAGCCCAGCAGAAAGGCGAATAACGTCATCGTTTTTCATCTGGGATTTCTGCCTTGCTCAAGGAGGGCAATATGAAAAAAATACTGGCTACCATGCTTAGCGTTGGTATGTGTACCTCGGCTTTTGCTAGTAGCGAGGGTTTTGATGAATACTTGAATAAGCTGCGTGCTGAAGCTCGTGATAAAGGTATCTCAGAGCAGGTCATTAGTGCTGCTTTTGCTAATGTTGAGTACAAGCCCCGAGCAGTAAAAGCGGACCGAAACCAACCAGAAAAGAAACTGACATTGGATGAGTACATTCCTCGCGCGGTGCCTGAATGGAAGGTGAAGCAAGCCAGACAACTCTACAAAGAGCATTACACTGAGCTAAAGCGTATAGGCGATGAGTACGGTGTCCACCCGCGCTTTATTGTGGCACTTTGGGGAGTTGAAAGTAACTTTGGTAAGTTTACCGGCAACTTTAAAGTGATTGATGCACTATCCACAATGGCATTTGAAGGCCGTCGTGAAGAGTTTTTCCGTAAAGAGACCATGTCGGCACTTCAGATCCTCGATCAAGGCCATATTGAGCTAGAGAACTTTAAAGGCTCATGGGCTGGTGCGATGGGTCAATGCCAGTTTATGCCAAGCTCTTTCCTTCGTTTTGCTGCTGACGGCAACGGTGATGGTAAAAAAGACATATGGCAATCTGAAGCGGACGTGTTTGCATCAACCGCTAACTATTTGAGCAAGTCTGGTTGGGATGATAAATATACTTGGGGTCGCCAAGTTAAGGTTCCTAAAAATATTGATCGCAGCCTAGAAGGGCGCACGGCTGAAAAAGGCAAATACCTTCAAGAGTGGAGCCAATTAGGTATCACAAAATATGACGGTAGCCCGTTGCCAAAACTGGATGAAGACATCAAAGCATGGTTGATCATGCCGGACGACGAGAATGGTCGTACGTATCTGGTTTACAATAACTACAACGTATTGATGAAGTGGAACCGCTCTTACTACTTCGCACTTGCTGTGAGTCACTTGGCTGACCGCATTAAATACTGATCTGCCATCAAACAATTTGGCATCCAGTCTTCAATACAAGGGCTCTTCGGAGCCCTTTGTTTTTTCTATAACCAAATCGAGGTAAAGCGTGTTATCTGAACGTGCCGCACAAATGGTGATTTTCTCCGCTCTTCTTAAACACAAAAGCTTCACAGCTGCTGCAAAGAGCTTAGGCGTGTCGGTGTCTCATGTGAGTAAACAGTTGAGTCAGTTAGAAGCGTCTCTTGGTATCAAGCTTGTTCAACGCACTACGCGAAGCTTTACGCCGACAGAGGCAGGGAAAACCTTTTTTCATCACTGTGAGCAAGTGGTACAAGCGGTGAGCAGCGCCACATTAGAGATGGAAACCCAGCGGGATGAAGTAGCAGGTTTGGTACGTCTTGGGTTGTCGCAATCATTTGGTACCTTACACATTATTCCAGCGATTCAAGAGTTACGCGAACTGTATCCTCAACTTCAAGTGGAAGTACATCTGTTTGACTATAAGGTCGATATGTTAGCCGAAGGGCTCGATTTATGGGTAACCAACAACGAGCATTTGCCTGAAGGTTACATTGCGCAGCGTTTGACGGATTGCCAGTTTGTTGTTGCGGCATCGCCAGATTACTTATTGAAACATGACACGCCAACAGAACCGGATGACCTATCTGCTCACAACTGCCTCATATACAGAAGCTGGGAGCGTGACTATACGGGGTGGGCGTTTACCAAAGATCAGAAAGAATTGAACGTAAAAGTCTCGGGTAACTATTCAGTGGATCTGGCAGAAGCCGTCCGGGATGCGGCTATTGCAGGTTGGGGTATTGCCTACCTTGCCACTTACTTGCTGGGTGATGAGTTCAGAACGGGTAAGTTAATACAGCTGTTACCTGACTGGAAAGCTAGCCAGTCGATGCCGTTTTATGCGGTATACCCAAGCCGCCAACATATGCCAAAAAAAATATCCGCAGTGATTAACTTTATCAAACAGAAGATCGGCAACCCTTGTCATTGGGACCAACGTTTAGCACCTTACATCTCTATTCCTAAATAACAGGATCAATGACGTTGTAGAACGACACATAAAGTGATTCACTTCACAAAAATTTTTCCTGAACCAGAAACATATTTTCCATATGGAAACAATTAAAATAAGCAAACGTTTATCTTCAATAAATTCAAGTGGTTATTTTATTGGTCAGTTATTGGTCTCTTAAACTTTTCACACTGTTAACATCCTCAACTTGCAGCATTTTGAGTCCGCTATACAATCCGGTGCCTTCCATATCCCCCTTCCGTCGGATTCATTTTATGAACTCAATTATTGGTATCGTAGCCATACTATTCCTAGCATGGCTACTTTCTACAAATAGAAAAAATATAAAGCTGAGAACGGTGTCGTTTGCGTTTGCTTTGCAGGTACTGTTTGCGTTGTTGGTTTTATATGTACCAGCAGGAAGAGATGCGCTGAATTCAGTGAGCAGTGTTGTGTCGAATTTGATCAACTATGGTCAAGAGGGCATTGCGTTTTTATTCGGTAATTTGGCGACAGGGGGCTTCACCTTTGCGATCAATGTTCTGGGTATCATCGTTTTCTTCTCCTCTCTTATCTCAGGTCTTTATCACATTGGTGTGATGCCAAAAATCATTAACTTTATCGGTGGTGGTATTCAAAAGCTGCTGGGTATCGGTCGTGCTGAGTCTTTGTCTGCTACGGCGAATATCTTTGTTGGTACCATTGAAGCACCATTAATGGTAAAGCCTTACCTAAAACACATGACTGACTCGCAGTTCTTTGCAGTTATGACAGGTGGTTTAGCGTCAGTTGCTGGCGGAACGTTGGTTGGTTACGCATCACTGGGTGTCGACCTCAACTATCTTATTGCTGCTGCATTTATGTCGGCACCTGCCGGCTTGTTGATGGCAAAAATTTTAATGCCAGAAGATACGGATAAAGCAGCAGATATCGACATTAGCCAAGTTGAAATTCCACGTGCAACCAACGTAGTAGAAGCATTAGCCGATGGTGCCATGGCGGGTGTACGCATTGCTGTATCGGTCGGTGGTACGTTACTGGCGTTTATTAGTGTCATTGCAATGCTAAACGGCATGTTAGGCTGGATAGGTGATCTTATTGGGACCCCCTTAAGTTTTGAGCTCATCCTAGGTTTTGTGTTTGCGCCAGTCGCTTGGTTGTTGGGTATACCATGGCAAGAGGCAACCACAGCAGGCTCGCTGATTGGTAACAAGATTGTGGTGAATGAGTTCGTCGCTTTCATCCAGCTTGCAGAAGTGAAGTCTCAACTTAGTGAACACTCACAAGCAATCGTGACGTTTGCTTTGTGTGGCTTTGCAAACATCTCAAGCATGGCGATGCTGATTGGTGGGTTGGGCTCTTTGGTACCAGAAAAGCGTGCATTTGTTTCTAAGCATGGTTTCCGTGCGATTATCGCTGGTGTCATGGCGAACTTAATGAGCGCTTCGATTGCGGGCGTGATTTTAAGTCTGTAATTGAAATAGATATCAACAATTAGCAAAAAGGCTCCTTGCGGAGCCTTTTTCGTATCTGAAGTTTTACGTTATTTGTCTGTGTGGAACTGTTCGCAAGCGAGCATCGTGTTCTCAATTAAACTTGCGACGGTCATTGGGCCAACGCCACCAGGAACAGGAGTAATAAAGCTCGCACTTTCACGTGCTTTGTCGTATTCCACGTCGCCAACTAGTTTGCCTGAGTCAAGACGGTTAATACCGACATCGACCACCACTGCGCCTTTTTTAATCCACTCACCAGGGATGAAGTTAGGCTTACCAACCGCAACCACGACAACGTCAGCTTGACGCACATGACTCTCTAGGTCTTTGGTAAAACGGTGACATGTTGTTGTTGTGCAGCCCGCAAGCAGCAGCTCAAGTGTCATTGGACGACCAACAATGTTTGATGCACCAACCACAACCGCATGTTTACCACGTAGCTCAATGTTGTAACGGTCGAGTAGGGTAATGATGCCCTTTGGCGTGCAAGAGCGAAGCTTTGGAATACGTTGCGCAAGACGGCCAACGTTATAAGGGTGGAAGCCATCCACGTCCTTCTCTGGGTGAATGCGCTCTAAAACATGTGTTGTGTCTATGCCTGCAGGAAGGGGTAATTGCACTAGAATGCCGTCAATTTCATCATCGTTGTTTAATTCATCAATCAGAGCTAGTAACTCTTCTTCTGAGCTAGACGCAGGAAGGTCAAAAGACTTAGAAACAAACCCAACTTCTTCACATGCGCGGCGTTTGCTACCGACATAAACCTGAGAAGCAGGATCTTCACCAACTAGAACCACTGCTAAACCAGGAGCACGTAGCCCAGCTTCAACACGTGCTTTAACACGTGCAGCCACTTCGGATCGAACAGTTTGGGAAATGAGAGTTCCGTCTATATTTTGAGCAGTCATGACTTTCCTTATAAATTAAGAAGGCAGATTATCTGCGGCGCATTGTCGCAGAATTTCTTATTAACATCCATACGCAAACGTTTGCTTTGTGGTGTTTTTGAACATTAAGCGTTTTAATGGACTTTTTTTAGGCATTCAGATCAGAATGTTATGAAAACCCGTTGATTTACCCGTTTGAACTCGTATAATCCTGTCCCTGTAGCGCGCCCTTAGCTCAGCTGGATAGAGCACGTCCCTTCTAAGGATGTGGTCATTGGTTCGAATCCAATAGGGCGTGCCATTTATTCAAAAGCCTCGATAACTCTTTGAGTTGTCGGGGCTTTGTCGTTTTTAGGTTTTTGGCTGTAATTGCCACTCTATCTACAACTTTTGAATGGCATTCTAGCCATTGCAATTTCTAGCAATTAATATGGACGCATATTAATTACCTTTCGTTAACCTTTATGCCTGCCACTTCTAACTTTTATGACCGACACGCCGACTCTTTCGCGAAGCAATACACATCGATCCAGTTTGAGGATGTCCACGCGAGTTGGAGAGTCTTCTGGCCCCAGGCTGGAGATCGTGTGTTAGATGTTGGCGCGGGCTCTGGTCGAGACGCGAAATGGATGGCTGAGCATGGGTGTGAAGTTGTTGCGATTGAGCCTGCTCAAGCACTTCTAAGGCTTGGTAAGTCTTACTGTGGCGATTCCGTTACTTGGCTTGAAGATGCATTACCTAAGCTTGAGAAAACCATTAATCTTGGCTTTCGCTTCGATTTAATTCTTGTCAGTGCGGTATGGATGCACCTTGCGCCTACGCACCGTGAACGTGCATTTCGCAAACTTGCAAATTTGTTAGCGCCTAATGGTCGATTGGTGATTAGCCTTCGTCACGGTGACTTTTCTGACGGTCGTAAAGCTTATCCCGTATCGGTTGAAGAGCTCGAAAAGTTTGCAAAGAATAGCGCTTTAATGGTGAGAAACGTATCTCTCGATGACGATCAGTTAAAGCGAACGGGTGTATCTTGGCAAACTGTAGTGATGTCTTTGCCTGATGATGGTTCCGGTGAGCTGAATAAGGTTCGCCACATTATCGTCAATGATTCCAAATCGGCTACCTATAAGCTCGCACTACTACGTACTTTACTACGTATTGCAGACGCTCATTCTGGTGCAGTGGTTGATCGCAGCGAAGGTAAAGTTGCAATCCCATTAGGATTAGTTGGCTTATATTGGATTCGTCAATTTAAGCGTTTAATCGATAAAGAGAACATCCAGCAAAGCTCGAACTCGTCTAAAGGGCTAGGTTTTATAAAGCCCGATGGCTGGGGCAGACTTTCCCATTTAAGTCCTGATGATCTTGCTATAGGCACGACATTTTTTGGTGAAGATGCAGTGGCGCTTGATAAAGCGATAAAAGACAGCTTAAAAACCATAAAAGATGGTCCCGTCACTTTTACCTATCAAGGTGATAAATCAAACCCTTACTTTGAAATGATTCGTTCAGCTAAGAAGCCAAAACGTTCAATTGTTGTGGATAGCGAGTTCCTCGAAGGTTATGGGCTGTTTGTGTTGGATGAAAGCCTTTGGGATTGTTTTCGATTGTATAACTCTTGGATTGAGCCGCTGGTGGTCAACCAATGGATTATGGAAATGCAACGATTTCGGTCTAATCAAGAGCGGGGTATTCCACTGCAAACGTATCATGATTGTTTGGTCTGGATTGATAAAGACCATGATACGCGAGTCGTGCGAAAGAGAATTGAACAGTTGAAGCTCAGCCATTGCGACATTGTCAGTGTATGGAGTGGAAGCAAATTACGAAATGAGTATCACGTTGATCACTGTTTGCCATTTGCTTATTGGCCCAACAATGATAAGTGGAACTTACTACCAACATCTAAGGTTGAAAACCTAAACAAGCGTGATCGTATTCCTGCTAGCTATCGATTAAACGCATCCAAGCCGCGAATTTTGGATTGGTGGCAGTTAGCTTGGGGAGAGACGGATAATTTGAGTCGGACGTTTTTTACCGAGGCTTCATTGTCGCTACCTAATGTGCCTGCATCTTGTCAAGATTTTGAGCATGTCTTTGAAGCGATGGGATTACAAATTCGTGGTGTTAAAAGTCGCCTTTGTATCGCGGAATGGTAATGTCTTGTTTGCCGTTACAGCGTGATATATGAACCTGATAGGCAACCAACAAAAAAGCGCTGGTTAACCAGCGCTTTTGCATTTACTAAGGGCATTACACCTTTTTAAAGATGATGGAGGTGTTGATGCCGCCAAAGGCGAAGTTGTTACTCATCAAATATTTCACGTCCAGTTCTCGGCCTTGTCCGGCGATGTAGTCTAAATCGCCACATTGCTCGTCGAGGTTTTCTAGGTTGAGCGTTGGGTTGAACCAGCCTGTGTGCATCATTTCTAAACCTAGCCACGCTTCAATTGCGCCACACGCGCCTAGTGTGTGGCCAAAGTAGCTCTTGAGTGAACTGATTGGCACTTTGCCCAGAGCATTCGCTGTTGCGTTGCTTTCTGCAATATCACCGCGGTCGGTGGCAGTGCCGTGAGCAGATACATAGTCGATCTTCTCCGCAGGAATGCCCGCGTTTTGCAAAGCCATTTCCATACAGATTTGCATGGTTTCCATCTGTGGTTGAGTGACGTGTGCGGCATCACAGTTGCTGGCAAAACCGATGATTTCTGCATAGATTTTCGCGCCACGAGCGACGGCGTGTTCGTACTCTTCCAGAACCAGCGTTCCCGCACCTTCACCAATCACCAAACCATCGCGATCGGAGTCATAAGGTCTTGGTGTGCTTTTCGGGTCTTCATTCTTCAGACTGGTGGCAAAAAGGGTATCGAAGACAGCGGATTCCGTTGGACACAATTCTTCAGCGCCACCAGCAACCATGACCGTTTGGTAGCCGTGTTTGATCGCTTCGTAGGCGTAGCCGATTGCTTGGCTGCCGGAGGTACATGCACTACTGGTTGGGATCACTCGGCCTTTCAAACCGAAAAATAGACCAACGTTCACCGCCGTGGTATGTGGCATCATCTGCACGTAAGTCGTTGCGGTGATCGCTTTAGTGGTTTTCTCATTCAGCATGACACCAAATGCGCCGATTGCGTCAGTACTGCCTGTTGATGAGCCGTATGCGATACCCGTTTGACCATTGGTGAGTACGTCGTTACCAATCAAACCTGCTTGGCTTAGTGCGTTTTCTGTTGCGACGGTCGCTAATTTGGAAACACGGCCCATGCCGCGTACTTGCTTGCGCTTGTAGTGCTTTGGCAGATCAAAATCTAAAATGGGTGCCGCGAGCTTGGTGTTCAAACCTTCATACTGTTCGTAAGAAGGCATGTATTGCGTCGCGTTCTGGCAGTCACGCAGTTTTGGTTCGACAGATTGCCAATCGTTACCAAACGCAGTCACGCCCGACATTCCGGTTACAACAACTCGACGGCTCATACTAGGCCTCCGTTTACCGAAATGACTTGGCGAGTTACATAGCCTGCGATGTCAGACATAAGGTAACTGACTAAACCAGCAACTTCTTCTGGCTCTCCCATGCGGCGCAGAGGAATTTGCGGCATCGCGTGTTCTTTCACGTGTTCGTCTACCATGCCTGTGTCGATAAGCCCTGGAGCAACGCAGTTGACGGTGATTTTGCGTTTTGCCAGTTCAAGCGCGAGTGATTTTGTTGCACCAATTACGCCCGCTTTCGCTGCGCTGTAGTTAGTTTGACCACGATTCCCCATTAGGCCAGAGATTGATGCAAGCGTAACAATTCGGCCGCCTTTGCGCTTTTGCACCATTGGCATAACACAAGGGTGAAGAACGTTGTAGAAGCTATCTAAGTTGGTATGAATCACACCATCCCATTCTTCTTCGGTCATCGCAGGGAAAGCGGTATCTTTTGTGATGCCAGCGTTGTTTACGACGCCATAGTAAGCGCCGTGTTCGGCGATATCGGCTTCGAGCTTCTCACGACAATCTGCACGGTCACTGATGTCGAATTGGATAAGACGACCGCTACCACCATGCTGTTCGATGGTGTTTAGGGTGTCTTGCGCGCCTTGTTGATCGCCCATGTAATGGACAATGACTTGGAAACCATCTTTGGCTAATTGAACGGCAATGGCTTTGCCGATGCCTTTGCTGGCACCTGTAACGAGGACTTGTCGGGTCATTGTTGACTCCTGATTTTCATTTCTTGTAATTTTTCTTCTGATGGAACGTAAACGTTCAATTGGCAAGTCGCTACAACAGTTCCTTGTAGCTCAATACGGGCTGAAAAAACCGCCATACCGTTATCTTCCATAACTTTTTCAGCATACACATCGAGCACCTGTCCGCGAGAAAACGTATCGCATTCAGACGTGTATCGACGGCTACCAAGCAAAAAGCCAATCGGTGGCGCTTGTTCTTTCATTAATGCGTGGTAACCAGACCACGCCGCGACAGATTGCGCCATAAACTCAATGCCAACGTAAGCTGGCACGGTTTGAGAGGTCGAGTCGAAGAACGGGTTGTGTTCTGCGATATCAACCTGGCAGTGAATCGTATCTTGTTGAACATCCAAAGCACGATCAACCAAGATCATTGGTTTGTCGTGTGGCAAAAGTTGTTCGATGGGAGGAAGTTTAGTCATGAGCGTAACCAAAAATAAGACTAATGTTATTGCCACCAAAAGCAAAAGAGTTGCTGAGAATCGCTTTGTTACCCAGTTTGGTTGGCGTCTCAACTAACGATATATGGATATCGTCTGCTTTGGTTTCGCAGTGTTGTATTGGCAAATCAAGGTTGTACTTGAGAATATGCCAAGCAATCGCGGCTTCCGTAGCACTTGCTGCGCCTAATGTGTGTCCGGTAAGTGGCTTTGTCGAGCTTACGGGAACGGAGTCTCCAAAGCAGCGATGAATGGCTTTGCTTTCCATCGCATCGTTTAACGGCGTTGCTGTGCCATGTGCGTTGATGTAACCAATGTCTTGCGCTGTAAGTCCTGCATTGGCCAACGCTTTTTTCATCGCTTCTTCTGCGCCTAACCCTTCTGGATGTGGTGCGGAAATATGGTGTGCGTCTGAGCTGTCGCCAGCTCCGAGAAGAGCAACGGGCGCAGGTGTTTTGCTTAGCAACATTAATGCTGCGGCTTCACCGATATTGATGCCGTTGCGATGTTGGTCAAACGGCTTACAAAGGGTATCGGATAGAGCTTCTAAACCGTTAAAGCCGTTTAGTGTTAGGCGACAAATGGTATCCACACCACCCACAATGACCGCATCAACAATGCCAGAGCGAATCAGGCGTTGCGCGGTTAAAAAAACACGACCACTAGAAGAGCAGGCGGTTGAAACTGAGTAATGTGGGCCGCTCAAATCAAAGTAGGCGGCAATAAAATCGCTGCAGTTGCCAAGCTCTTGTTTGGTGTAATGGTAGTCGGCAGGAAAATTACCGTTTGCCAGCTTTTCGCCAAATGCGATTTCGCCATCTGAAATGCCAGATGTGCTGGTGCCGATCACGACTGCGATACGGTCACGACCATATTTAGCAATGGCGTCACGCACGTCGCCTTCGATTTGCAGCAAAGCCGAAAGTGCGAGGCGGTTGTTTCTCGTATCAAACTGGCTGAGTGCGGTCGGTAATTGCGGTAACGTCTGTGCAATTCGACCGATTACTGTTTGTCGGCCTGAATTTAAAATATCTTGGTCAACCACCATGTTGGATGGCTTCGCTCCTGATAAACACTGGTGGATGAGCGCATCATCTTGTCCCATGGCAGAGTGAAAGCCACAGGCCTGAATATACAAAGGTTGAGAAGAGCGAATAGGCATATTGTTATTCTAAATTGTTCTTAATTAATCTGATGTTGCAGTGTTTGAATAGAAATTGAAAACTGATGTTTGAGGTGATGAAAATCAATCTTACCCTCTAACTTGTTAGAAGAGCTGTATTGAATCTTAATGATCTTTTCACCGTCGCTATCAAAGATGGCGCGAGAATTATTTTTATCAATAATTCGCCACCTTACCTCATTTAACGACCCTTCCCAAGCGGAACTCGGCCAGAGCGTGATCATCAGGTTAAATAATACCTGTTCTGGCTGCGGTAGCGAACCTTGTAAACCGTTGAGCACTTCGGTTTGAATTTGTTCTCCATCGTAAGACAGTGAGAGTACTCTCGTCCCCCAGGATGAGAAGCCTGCCAGCACCACTTCGTTGTTGATCACTTGCAGTTGTACCGGAAGTTGCTCAGATTTGGTTTTACCATCTATTGCCCAAGAAGCCGTAATTAACTGACTGGCAGACAACTGATAGCCCAAGCTTGCGGGAGTGGGCAAGCTAACTTGGGTGTGCTCGGCAATGTCGACCTGAGGCGTCGATTGGTGAGGGACCAAGCTGCATGCACTTAAAAACAGGCTCAGTGCGAATAACGTCGCGCAGCGAAAGGCGTGATTGAAAATCATGACGTCGTTTCCTCTGTTTTAATTGCAATCGGAGAGAGCAGCCAAGCGACAAAAATACCACTTAACACCGTAATGCCAAAACTGTGAATCGCGTGAGTTTGGCTGAGTGACAGCAATCCAAATGACAACACAGTGGTGATTGCCGAAAGGGTGATCGCCAATAGTGTGCTCACGCTGCGCGCTTTCTCGGCAAAGAACAGAGTGTAATCGATCCCGATACCAAGAATGAGCACCAAGCCAAGCAAGTTGAACAGGTTTAATGTTGTTCCCATCGCGACAGCCGTTGCCAGACCGCAGGCGCAAGCAATCAATGATGGCAGTAAAACTCGCCAACTGTGTTGCAGACCGTACCGCTTGATTAATACCAGAAAGATCACAGCACTGGCGGCTGCCAATAGCTCCATGATTTTGATTCGGTATTCACCAAATAGGGCGGATAATTCTTCAGCTTTGTTTAGGTAGACAACATCAGACTGTGATTTGGCAAATTCCTTAACAACAGCGGAGTCTTGCAATTGGTTTAACACCACTACCGTTGCCGATTTTCCTTTGATCTTACCCAAATGAAGAAAACGTACAGGCGCTGATACCGGGTTTTGCAAGTACTGTTCAACCGTAACAGGGATAAAGTCGGCGTCCATTTTGGGCTTTTTACTTAAGCCCAGCCCGGAAGTAAGTGGGCTGGATTGTGTCGCGTAAAGATCGCGAATCAATTGATAGTCTTGTTGCTGACGTTCCACTGAGCTCAAGTAGCGGCTCAGGCTCTGGTAGTTTTCGATGGTGCTGTCCGCTTTCCACGCTTCTAAAGTTGGCGTCAAAGACTCCAGCTTTTTCATTAGGTTTTCGTCATCGTCGGCGGTAACGACCAACATTTGCTGCGAAGATTGCATGCCACTGAGCGTCGTAATCAAGGTTTCTTGCTGCTTGAGATCGTTCGGCATCGTTTGCAGTAGACGAATGTCGTCATCGTAGTTCAATTGCAGCAAGAAAAAGCCACTCGCAACCACACATAACATCGGTAATCCGACTTTAATTCGAGGGTGATTCCAAAGCGTTAACCATTTCGCCAACAATGATTGTCCTGGTAAGTTCGAAATGGATCGCGATGGGTTACGAGCCAGTATCGGATACCAAGCCACCACTGTGATGTAAGCGGCAATCAGACCAATGGATGAAAACAGCGCAAGCTGTTGCAAACCAGGAAACGGTGCCACCAACATGCCCAAATAGCCGATCAAACTGGTGATTAAGCCCAGTGTGATCGCTATGAAAATATGCTTTAACCCTTGCTCGCTATCCCATTCATTTCCCGCCGCAAGACGTTCCGTTAGGTAGTGGAATGCGTAGTCGATAGACACGCCGATTAAACTTGCGCCAAACACTAAGCTGAACAGATGGACTTTTCCAAAAATCCACGTTGTCACTGACAACGCAACGAGCAAGCCAATGGTGATGGAAAGCAGTGCGAGAGACAGTGGCACCACACTACGAAAGACCAATACGAACAATGCAATGATACCGAGCAGAGAGAACACACCGATGGTACTGATCTCCGATTTTGCACTTTGCGTACCAAAGTCGGCGTAAAATAGAACGCCAGTATGTGCGACTTCAGCGCCATATTTCTGCGCGACGCTTTGCTCTAGCGCTTGAATGTCAGGGACGGCAAGCTGCCCAGTTAGGCTATAAGGCGAGTCTTTTAGCTCGGCAGTAATAAGCAAGTATTGAGCACCGTCTTTTTCGACGGACAGATAGCCGTTATCCAATCGGAAAGAGGACGATTGCTGGGTAACTTGGCTCAAATAATCACGAAATAGCAAGAAAGGATCATTTTGTAACTCTTGCCCGGTCACTCCAGAAAACGGGTTGTACAGCGACTGAATCACATGCTGCACTTGCTGTTCTGGATTTTGGCTTAAACGCTCTCGTTGTTCAGGCGTCAGCAATTGGAAGCGGTGCTTAAAGTAGTAACTCGCCCAAGCTTGCTGCTCTTGAGGTGAGATTTTTCCCACCACATCGCGAAAATGATTACTCTGACGCAAACCCTTATCAAATTCAGCGGCTGCTGCAAAAAGGGCATTTTTGTCCGGCGCTGTGATCACGAAAATGACTTTGTCGCTCATACTTGCCGAGACCGACTCAAAGGCTTGCTCAGCCACCGGGTTTTGTTGGTTCTTCGGCAACAGTTTTAAAATGTTGGTCTCAATCGGAGATTCTGCACTCCAAACCCATTGTTTGAGTAGCAATGCGCCCGCTAAAACAACGAGATTGAGCCAAACCAGAGCAAAGGTATGAGTGCCAAGACTGAGTTTAGAAACGGAATTGAGCGTCTTCGGCATCCGTGAGTTCCTGAGGTAGAGAGGTCTGGTTTGTAAACGTGATTTCGGTCTTATCGCCGCGCAGCTCTTGCAGGGTTAGGCGATCAATGTGCGTTTTACCGGAAAGGGTGATGGCTTTAAACACCGCATTTAATGGCGACTGTTTGGGCACTAAAACGAGCTGCCACTGATTGTTCTCAACTGAAAAATCGAGTGTGAATTGTTCTTGCAGTGCAGAAGTATCCCCGTGGAACACGGATAAAAACACATGGCTAAAGTAGAACGCCATTGGGTTTTCTTCAGCAGAGATCGTTTTCGGATCTTGGTTGGCAAAAGTCTGACGAAGTTTGTTTTCCGTCAATACCAAATTGACTGCGAAAGGTTCTGTTTGTTGCCACAACAAGCCATGTGTTTTGCTCAGTGTGAACTGACCTTTAGAGGTTAGAGGTTGACTGAACATTTCCAGATGACGCTGCTGCGTAAAATCTCCGCGTACTATTTCATGCTGAGACAACTGCTGTTGAAGCGACGCCAAATCCGTTACGTTTGCTGTCGGTGTGGCCAGTGCTGGAACAGAAAATATCAACAAAAAAGAGAGTAACCACTTTTGCATTAGTTCAGGCTCCCATGGCTGTGCCATCGCTCTACTTTATCTAAAAAGACTGCTGGAGAAACAAAGCACATCTCTTGCTTTTCAATGGATACGGCGACTTGCGTTGTATGCGCTTTGCACATACGTTGATTCGTTTCGGCGTCGTAAATCACGTAATCCACACGCAAGCGGTTTTCCCACTCCGTGAGTTGCGCGGTAATGCGAATGGTGTGATTAAACGGAATCGCCTTGACGTATTTAACGCGCGTGTCGATGATCGGCCACATATACCCAGAGTCTTGCATATCGCGATAGCTGTATTGGATCTTCTCCATCAGCACACGACGCGCTTCTTCAAAATACCGAAAGAAGTTGCCGTGATATATCACGCCCATCGGGTCAGCATCTTGGAATGAGGTGACCATAGTCACCTCCGCTTCTAATGGGTAGAGAACCTGCTCTTGCATTATACCTCCGCGTAGAGTGGCCAATGACGTTGCTGAATGAGTTCAATGAAATGACGCAAATCTTGTTCCAATGGGCGATCTTCAATCACAAACTCAAACTCGCTCAGCACGGCGTCACGAATTACTCGCAAACTCTGACTCATGTGGTGTTCGTCCAATTCGTTATGACGACGACGTATCTCAACCGCTTGAACGCTTGCTAGGAGTGAAGCCGCAGCAACTTGCTCTGTTAACTCAAGTACGCGTAAGCAATCACGAGCCGCAATGGTGCCCATGCTCACTTTGTCTTGGTTGTGACATTCGGTTGAGCGAGAAAAAACGCTCGCTGGCATGGTGTTTTTCAACGCTTCTGCCGTCCAAGCTGAGATACCAATCTGAACCGCTTTAAAGCCGTGGTTGATCGGTTTACGCTCGCCTTCTGCACCGGTTAAGTTAAACGGCAGGCCGTTATTGAACTTGTAATCCATGAGTTGCGCCATCTGACGGTCCAGCAAATCAGCTAAGTTGGCAATGTTCACTTTCAACGTATCCATCGCCATTGCGATATGACCACCGTAGAAGTGACCGCCGTGCAGAACGCGCTCGTTGTCGCCATCGATAATTGGATTGTCGTTGGCACTATTTAGTTCATTCTCAATCAATTGACGTAGCCAAGGCAGTGAGTCTTGCACCATGCCAATTACGTGTGGCGCACAACGCAGCGAGTAGCGATCTTGCAGTCGGTCGCTATTGCGTGGCGGACGCTCAGCATTGAGATCATCACGCAGCCAAGCCGCAACTTGCTGTTGACCAGGGTGAGGCTTTACCGCAAACAACGCTTCATCAAAGTGGAAGTCATTACCTTGCATACCCACAGAGACCATCGCGGTAATCTTGGTGCAAAGCTGAGCTAGGTATTCTGCGCGTTTGTAGGCAAGACAGGCGAGGGCAGTCATCACGGATGTACCGTTCATTAACGCCAAACCTTCTTTTGGTTTTAGGCGAATTGGCTCAATGCCCAGCTCTGCAAACACTTCTTGTGTTGGTCGCACATCGCCTTTGTAAAGCACTTCACGCTCGCCAATTAAGGTCGCCGCTAGGTAAGACAGAGGCGTTAAATCGCCACTTGCGCCCACCGAGCCTTCTTGTGGAATACGCGGCGCAATGTCGTGGTTGATAAGCGTAACGATTTGGTTCAACAGATCGTGAGACACGCCAGATACGCCTTGCGACAATGAACACAAACGGGTTGCCAGCACCGCGCGAGCTTGCTCATGAGAAAGGATTTGACCTAAGCCACAACCATGGAAGCGTGTAAGGTGCAACGGAAGTTCATCCACAAGAGCGGGTGGAATCGCCACAGTACATGAATCGCCGTAACCGGTAGTCACGCCGTAAATAACGCCTTCTTCTTTCAGTAATCGTTCCAGAAACGCCACGCCACGATCAATTTTCGCGGTAAATTCTGGCGAGGTGTTCATGTTTGCCTTTGCACCTTGAGCAATGGCAACGACATCTTCGATGGTTAAAGATTGGGCACCAAAAGTGATGTTGTGATTATTGTTGTTTGTCATGTGGCTGATTACTTAAAGTCCAGAAGTTAAAAAAGTTGTACCACTGTAACGGCGCTTGCAGTGTGTGGTGTTCTAATCTGTGGGCGTACTGTTGAACAACGTGTTCTAGTGCCTGCTGACGCTCCTTGCGCGGTAGCGTGATTTGGTCACTAAAGTGTTCAAAGTACACATTAAAATGCGGAGTGTTTGCTTCATCGTCGCGTAGGCCGAAGAGTAGATAAACCGGCGCTTTTAATACCGAGGCCAGCATGAATGGGCCTTGCGGAAATGGCGCTGGTTTACCAAGAAAATCTGCCCAAACGACACGATTTTCTTTGCTGGTAGAAGTGCGATCGCCAACGATCACCACCCATTCGCCTTGCTCGATTTTTTGTTGAAGCAGAATCGCGGTGTCTGGTCCCATTGAGCTGACTTGAATCAAATTCAGTTCCGAGTTTGGGTTTACCGCCTTCATTACCGCATTAAATTGTTCAGCGTGTTGGGTAAATACCAAGGCGTTGATTTTGACATGAGAGTGTCGACGACCAAGCGCGCGGCAGAGTTCGATATTGCCAAGGTGCGAGCCTAAAATGAGCACGCCTTGTTTTTTCTGCGCCATCTCTTCGAAATGATGCTGGCCGTGAATGGTTAGGTTATCGACGTTAAAGTCACCTTGCCAGGCAGCCAGTTTGTCGAGCATGGTTCGCCCAAAAGAAAGCAGATGATGATAGCTGTCCAACTGTTTTGGTAGTGCGATGCTCTGCTGCGTTGCGTAGTACTGCAAGTTTTGCAGGTAAACCTCAGACGCTTCACGGGCAGATTTACCCGTGAAGTGGTAGTAGCGCATGACTAATTTTAAAATCAGGTCAAACGCTTTTCTGCCGAACAAGCGGTAAACCGAGAGTAAGGTTTTGATGCCTAAAATCGTGCCTTGTTCTTTTCGTTTCGACCAGTGGGCATTATTGTCATCTGTGTTTTGGCGCTTTCTGGCGAGTAGCGAAGGAATGCGCGGCAACATGCCAAAAAATAGGCGAGTATGCATCCAGCTTATCTTGACGTTGTCCCACAATGCGTCGAAGTGGGAAATGCCACCTTCAGGGTAGATCACGCGCGTTGGAACAAAATCAATGTCGACGCCTTCCCAATACATTCGCACTAGAATTTCGATATCAAAATCCATGCGTTTGCCGATGCTGTACTTGTTCAACACGGCGACCGTTTTCGCCACTGGGTAGGCGCGAAAACCGCACATGCTGTCTTTGATAGATAGTGACAAGGTTTCTATCCACACCCACACGTGCGTAGCGTAGCGACCATACAAACGGGATTTAGGTACGCTCTCGTCGTATATCGGTTGGCCCGAAATCAGGTTATCTGGTTTTGTTTCGCTGGCGCTGAGCAATTTCGGCAATGCTTCTAGGTCGTGTTGACCGTCTGCGTCGATTTGAATGGCGTGCGTAAAACCAAGTTGGTGAGCTTGATGTAGGCCTGCCATCACAGCGCCACCTTTGCCTTGGTTTTCTCTCAAACTAATCAGTTTTATCAGTCCTTGCTTGCTCAAAGCAGAAAGCGCTTGTTTGGTGTCTTCATTGCTGCCGTCGTCAACGGCCAGCACTGGCAAAGCGAAAGAGGATAACGACGCAACCACGTCTGCAATTGTGCTGCCGTGGTTGTAGCAAGGAATTAAAAAGCAGGGACGGTAATCACTCACGTGACTCACCCAGTTTCATTTTGCCTGAAGAGTGAGTCACCAAGGTTTCACCGTTTTTCGATGTGTACTTAAAGGTCAATTTCTCGCGCTCATTGTCCCAAGAGAGTGAGAGACAAACGTCGGCGTTTGGCAGAATCGGCTCTTGAAATTTGATGACTTCCATTCCTTTAAATACCTTGGGAGTGTTCAAATATTGAACGGCGTAGAACAACGCCCAGTCAATTTGAGTGACGCCGGGTAAAAGAGGAAAGTGACTGAAATGACCTTGGAAATCTAAGATGTCAGCATCCACACGCAGCGAAAGCTCCGCGGTGTGGTCACTCACTTCAATATTCTGAATGGTTGGTTTTCTTTTATCCATGTTACTAGCTTTATTGGAATAGTTTTTCAATTTCAGCAACTTGGCGTTTGCCTTGGTTGTTCAATGGAATTTCGTCGACCACTCGGAATTTTCTCGGGATAGCGATCGGTTCTAGCCAATTGCGCAGTGCCTTGCGAAGCTCAAGCCAAAATTTGCCTTTACCAAGTTCATTAAGCACATCGCTGCCTTTATCGTTAAGTACGATGATCGAGACTAACGTGAGGCGACCAGATTCTTCCATTGGGATCACCACGCTTTCTTGAACCCACGGCAATTGCTCTAAACGTTTTTCCACTTCGACAAGGGAAATACGCTTTTCTTCGACTTTGACGATTCGGTCAGTGCGTCCACGCAATTCAAAAGAAATACTATCATGGAAATAGCATTCATCCGCAGTTTGGTACCAAGTGTTTTCATCAATGTGTGGCGAGCGGAGCTTTAAACAATTTTCATGGTTAAGCTCGGCTTCAACACCAGGGAATAACGTCCAAGGAGTGCTGGCTACGTGCTGCTGACGGTAAGCGATGCCGCCGGTTTCTGTGCTGCCAAAAACTTCAATAGGAAGTGACCCAAACAACTGCTGGCTGTGCTGCGCCGCTTGGTTTGGCAAGGGGCCACCAGAAGAAAATACACACCGAATCGCAACCGGATTGTGCTCTTCACTGAGTCGTTTTAGTAACGCAGGGCTGCTTACTAGCGTGGTGTCAGCATCAGCGTGATGGACAATTTGCTCTGGGAACTCAAGGTTGTGTGCTGAAAATGGACGTGCAGAGCACAAAGGCCACAATACGCGGAACAGCAAGCCGTAAATGTGTTGATGAGAAACGGTGCTTTCAACTCGTGTGCTGGCAACTGTGTCGCCCCATAGGTTATCTAGAATAGAAACTTCGATATCGAGCTGTTTCAGCGTTTTTGCAATGGCTTTTGGTGTGCCGCTTGAACCCGAAGTGAATAGCGTTACCGGTATTTCCGCTAGGTTTAATTCTCGCCAAAAATAAGGTTGTTTGGCCTCTGGCTCGTTAATCACGGTGGTTTCTAGCAATGATTGAGCTTCGATCAAAAGCGAGCTCACCAGTTCTGGAACCGAGACATCGGCATCATGCAGCAACAAATCGTAGTGCTCACTGAGCTCTTTGAGTGCTTCTGGTTGGTAATTACCAGGTAATACAATGGATTTTCCTGCATAACAACAAGCAAAAAAGCCAACGGCAAACAGGTAGCTGTTGCCAAAACACAACGCAATGTTTTGCGTTGGTTGGGTTTCTAACTGCTGAGCAAGTGTTGCGACGTGCTGCTGGAAATCACCCCACGTGATAACCGTGTCGCGCTCGTAAGAGACTGGGGATTGCTCAGACCTCTCTGCGATGAACAAGGTCGCTAGGGAGGTAAAGCTCGAATACGTTGTATTCATACGATTAGTGTTCCTTTCGAACAAATTGACGCACGATCCATTCTCCAGCGAACAAGCCACCAGCAAGTAAGTAGCTGATGAGGCCGTTATAAAGCGTCCATATTTTTACTGGTAGGAAACAGGTATAGAGTGCAACAGCAGCGTTGAGCGTAAAAAAGGCGCACCAAACCATCGTCACTTTGCGAGTGTAAGCCACACCACTAGCCGGAAGGTCGGGTTCTTGCAAGCGAGCAAGCCTCTCTATGATCGATTGCGGCTGTTTTAAGCTCAGTCCAAATACACACAGCATACATACATTGACAACGACAGGGTAAAACTGAAGCCACCCATGTTGTTTAAACACCATGCCAAGCGTAATTAGGACAATGCCAACAGCGCCCGTAACGAGCGCCAAGAACTTAAACTCTTTTAGTGGGGTCTTATTTGCGACGAAAACACGCAAAAGTAACGCAGCAATTAACAAGCCCCCAACTAAGTTCAAGCCAAATTTATCTATACCGAAATAGACGGCGAAGGGGTAGGCAAACAGTACAATTGCAGACAGACCAGTCAGCAATTGGCGCATTAACTTTCCTTCAATAACTCAGTAACAGCGTTAACCACATCGTCGACGGTTCTTACTGTACTAAACTCTGCCGGCTTGATTTTTTTGCCAGTGACATTCTGTAGGTGTACGACCAAATCAACGGCGTCAATGCTATCAAGATCGAGATCTTGGTATAAGTGCGCATCTGATTGAATGTCGGCTGCATCAATTTCGAACAGCTCAACAAGCGCATCTTTAACTTGTTCAAATACTTGATCTTTATTTACATCAGTCATGAATATACCTACAACTTATTCATTAGTTTGAGAAGAAACGTATTTCGCTAGATTTGCTACAGACGCAAAGTGTTCGCGCGTATTTGAGTCGTCGGCATCAATAACGATGTTGTATTGTTTTTTTATTGCGAGTCCAAGCTCAAGCGCGTCGATAGAATCTAAGCCAAGTCCATCACCAAAAAGTGGTGCATCCGTTTCAATATCATCTACGGTTAAATCTTCAAGGTTTAAAGCATCAATAATAAGTTGCTTAATGTCGTTGTGTAACTGTTCCACTGGGACCTGCTTATTAATAAAAGTTTTCTGGAAAAATGTTTTCAGCTAGGTGCTGTTGTAAGCGTCGCGCCGCTATTGTCGGCGACGTAGTTTGCTTTATAAAGGGGGTAATCTCAACTTTATCCTTAACTTCAACCCTGAAAAAGGGCTTTGTTGCCGGTACTTGATACCATTTTTTCTCTTTTGTGAGGAAACTTGGCGTTACCGTAATATGGACAACTCTTAAATCTCGTTCTGTTCTTACCGCAATTTGTGCTGCACCGCGTTGTAATTTCGGCTCTACACCTGGTGTTGTTCTTGTTCCTTCAGGAAATATAAGCAACACGTTGCCTTTGTTAAATCGCTCATCACAAAGTGCTAATAAATCATCCGGTGCTTCATTGGGAATATATCCGGCTGCTTTTACGATGTGCTTCATAAAAGGATTCGACCATATTGCCGATTTTACTAAACAGTCGCAGCGATTTAATTGTGAAGCAATGAGAACGTAATCGATTAAACTAGGGTGGTTGGCAACAATTAAACAATTACGATCTTGTTGAAGAATATCGGCACCAATAATTTGATAATCGATTGCGCCACTTAGCTTCATCAATTTACAAAATGTGTTGAATGAATATCGAATCGCACCCTGAACTTTATATTCGCGTTCCGTTTGGTCTGAAACAAAAATACGAATGGTCGGAATAACAATGAAACTCAGTACTAAACCACCTAACCCAAATACTGAAAAACAAAAGCCTGTTGCTAGCACACGCCAATACTGATTTAAGCGAGTCATTTTTTGTGCCATTCCCAAGCTTGTTGCGGAGCGAAAATAGTCCACTGGCTTTTATCTAACAAGTATTGTTGCAAAAATACTAAACCTTGAGGAAGAGGATGACCGGAACGTTCTGCGTTTATGGAGCTTTGTATCGCGAACTTGTCTCCATGAGAAAGTATTAAGCCAAGTCCAAACCCTTGGTATTGTTGGCTTTCATATTCTAAATAAGAGTCAGGCATAGGCTCATCAAAATCAACAAGCAGTACTTTTTTGTCAGGATTGTCGGACAAAAACAGCCATGCTTCTAATATTGCGCTTTGGAATGTGTTTTCTGCCGCAGCGATAGAAGTTAGGGGAATGGGTTGTTTAGTTGCGATAGTGGCAAGCCCTGCGGCGGTATTGTGCACCGATTGAGAAAAAGCCATCGGAGACGCCTCTTCTCCATTAATTATATCTTCAACTAGTGCGACGCTGCGATGCAGTTCACCATGACGGCTTGAAAATACAAGGTAATCAACTTGATGTTGATTAAGCATTTCGATTGCAGTTTGTACCGCCAGTTTACTGAGTGGGCTCATTCTTCTGCGCATCATCGCAGGAATATTTGCAACATTGATTTTGCCATCTTCTGGCCATTTTATCTCTGTTGCCCATTGTTTCCATTCATTGGATTCGGATAAACCGAATGAATTCGCTGTCCACGCATCAATATTGAACGAAATGTTGATCTTCGAGTTTGGCATATTGGGTTAAATTGTTTATT
>NZ_JAWPOL010000288.1:0-1168 GCF_033391095.1 Vibrio sp. Vb0667
TCTGACTGGGTTTTCGCTTGAGGTTCAGCCCCTTCTACTAACGCTTTAATATTGTCTGTATTCGCTTGCTCAGGCTTACCTTCTAACAGAGCATCAACCACGTCAGATTCAATCACAACACGCTGCTGGGTGTCATCATTCCCGACGCTTGCTACTTCTTCTGTCACCGTTGGTGGCAATGAGTTGGAATCGTCAGTCGCATCTGATAAATCGCCATCATTTGGCAAGCCGTCAGTCACTGAGGTTAAATTAGATTCTGATGGCGAAAGAGTCGGCTCAGTGAGTGTCGGAATGGCAGTTTGCTCGATGCTTCCCGTGATCTGCTGCGCTTTATCATCTGGGCTTGGCTGATTAAACATCCACCAATAGCCTCCAGCGGCCAGCAACAGTAGCACCAAAACCACTAATGCGATGTTGAGTGGGGATCCGACAATTGAACGGATAATGATCCTTTTTTCCACTTTCATCTCTCCTAACGCCATGATGTCACCCGGAATCGGGTCGACTTTCTTAAATGCATCTCGAACACGTTTCTCCGCATCGTCATCGACGTACCTAACCACTAGTGATTCGAAGAAACGACGCGCTTCCACTTCGGATAGCATATCGATATCAAGTTCAACTGGCTTAAGTTCTTGCCCATAACTCAACCGAGACAAGACCGACTCCAAACGCCCAGACTGAGTAAAAAGCAACACGTTGATCGTCCAGTTCGGCTTTTCATGCGCCTCTAAGACTAACGTCCATAACTCCGAAACGAGCGTTTCACTAAGTAAATGAGCGTCATCAATAACAATCGCAATATCGCAAGGCTCACCTTCGAGAATACGCTCTAGACTGTCGAGTAAAGGCTCTTGTTGATTAAACAATGCATCGGAAACCAGCTGACTCAAGATGAGGACGCGACGCTGCACGTCATCTTGGGTCGCATGACAAAGTAACAAACATTGATTTTTGTTACTCGCACCCAACTCAAGATATCGTTGCGCCAGCCAAGATTTTCCATACCCATCAGGGCCATTGATCGCAATAAGGTTGGATCCAAAGTTGGTCAACAACTCCAATCTATCCAATAACTCGGTTTGAGAATCTAATTCCAGAACGTGAGCAAAACTCATCTAATAACCTTCTTAAACAACAAGAATGACGCCAGATGGCGTCATTACAA
>NZ_JAWPOL010000289.1:0-1167 GCF_033391095.1 Vibrio sp. Vb0667
AAGTGGAGCCTTCTGTTTTGCTGCTGTTTCGATTAGAGCATTCCAAGAGCACGGTTGGTTTACTCACATGCGAGGAATAAAACAGGGGGATTATAGTCAAGGCATTATTGTTGCTCCTACAAGAAACAAAACGCGCATTAATGGCAAAAATGACAGAGATAGATGCCCTTTAAATCTAAAAGTCTCTGAGCGTAAAGAGCAAGAACTGTCTGATTGTGGGTTCATTCCGATTTCACCAGTTCCTGAAACAGACATGGTCGGCATGACTTCCAATGTTTCGTTGTATAAGCCAAAACTGTACGAAGAGAAGCATGTTGCGACTAATGCAAAACTCACCTCAATGCTCCAATACACGATGTGTGTATCGCGTATAGCACACTACGTCAAAGTTATGGGGCGAGACAAGATAGGTGGCTATCAGGACGCGGCATCGCTCGAGAGGGAGTTTCAGACTTGGTTACATCAATATACAACGGCTTCAGACGAAGCTTCGGATGAACTCAGAGCTAAGTACCCATTGAACGAAGCGAAGATCAAAGTTAGAGAGAAACGCGATACGCCAGGGCACTTCTACTCGGTGATACATTTACGCCCTCATTTTCAGCTCGACCAAATGGTCTCAAGTATCAAATTAATTACGGAATTATCACCAGAACATTTGGTGTAAGGAAAGAAAGATGACTCAGTGGAAAAATGCCTTATCTGAAGGGCAGTTGCAACAAGCTTTAGAATTACTAATCGAAGCGATAAAGGCATCTCCAAAGGATGCCAGTTTGAGAAGCTCTTTTATTGAACTGCTTTGTATTGATGGTGATTTTGAGCGAGCTGATGAGCAACTGATGCAGTCTATTAAACTGTTTCCTGAATATCTTCCAGGCGCTAGCCAGTTAAGACATCTGGTTAAAGCTGCTCAAGCGCGAAAGGATTTCGCTCAAGGAGCGGCAACCGCGAAGGTATTGGGTGAGAACGAAGAACTAACTAAGTCATTGGTTAGCTTCAACTTATCAATGGTGAGTCAAGATTATGAACAAGTTTCTGAACTTGCTCTTCAAATCGAAGAACTGAGACAAGAAAAAGGCTTTTTAGCTAATGATACTTCGTTCTCAGACGTGCGGGATATTGATGATCGTTTAGGTGGTTACATTGAGCTGTTTTCTACCGCAGGCA
>NZ_JAWPOL010000290.1:0-1161 GCF_033391095.1 Vibrio sp. Vb0667
CTGAAATGCCAGGCATGTACGAAGGCGAAGACTACGACGTTGCGGGTTTCTGTGTAGGCGTAGTGGAAAAAGAAGACGTGATTGACGGCACTAAAGTAGCAGCAGGCGACGCACTTATCGCTGTCGGCTCAAGCGGTCCACACTCAAACGGTTACTCACTTATCCGTAAGATTCTAGAAGTTTCTGGCGCAGATAAAAACGAAGAGCTAGCAGGTCGCACTATCGGTGAGCACCTACTAGAACCAACGAAGATTTACATCAAATCTGCACTTAAGATGATCGAGAAACACGATATCCACGCGATTTCTCACATTACGGGTGGTGGTTTCTGGGAAAACATCCCTCGCGTACTGCCTGAAGGCACAAAAGCCGTTATCGACGGTAACAGCTGGGAATGGCCAATCATTTTCAAATGGCTGCAAGAGAAAGGCAACGTTGAAACGCACGAAATGTACCGTACGTTCAACTGTGGTGTTGGTCTAATCGTTGCACTACCAAAAGACCAAGCAGACGCGGCGGTTGCACTTCTTAAAGAAGAAGGCGAAAACGCATGGGTGATTGGTGAAATTGCTCAAGCAGAAGCAAATGAAGAGCAAGTTGAAATCAACTAACTTGTGAATCACGCTAAAAAATAAAATGAATGAGGACGCCACGTCCTCATTCTGCTATCTGGAACATCGAAAACCATTCTAATAGTAGGTAATTTATAGAACCTACAATATCAAGGCAGTCCCAACATCATGAAAAACATCGTGGTCCTAATTTCAGGTAACGGCAGTAACTTACAAGCCATTTTAGAAGCTTGTGAAAACAGCATGCCTAACGCACACGTTGCAGCAGTATTTTCTAATAAATCTGACGCATACGGTCTAGAACGTGCAAAACAGTTTAGTGTTGATGGCCACTTTGTTGACCCTAAAGCGTTCGAGTCACGCGAGGCATTCGATGCCGAGTTGATGCAACAAATTGACAAGTATCAGCCCAATTTTGTCGTTCTTGCAGGGTACATGCGCATTCTTAGCGGTGCATTTGTTTCGCACTATCTCGGTAAGATGATCAACATTCACCCTTCTCTTCTACCTAAATACCCGGGGTTACACACCCACCAGCGCGCGATTGACGCCAAAGACAAAGAGCACGGTACAAGTGTTCACTTTGTCA
>NZ_JAWPOL010000291.1:0-1160 GCF_033391095.1 Vibrio sp. Vb0667
TTTTACGCCATTTTGCATACAAATATACACCTAAAACAAAAAGAACGATCGCCGCAAGCATTGCCCACCATCCCCACGCAAGTGGGAACCAATCCGGAGCGTTCGGCAAAATCAAAGGTTCAAGGTCTAGGCTTTGGTTGTTTGTTGTCATTATTATTACTGCTTTATTGAAAACTGCTTTGTAAGGCCTGTTAGCTTAATTGCTGAATCAAAGGCCAACCACTTGATAGCGTGTTAAATGGAATAGCCATCGAATGACACTGTTGTTTGATGGATTCTTGGTGTTGAGTAAAGTGTGTTTCGAGCGCTTTTCTTTGTCCTGTTGAGCCGAAGTTGAACCATTGGCTACGACGGCCATCAGAGGCTTTTGCTTGGCCACGAAAGTCGGTTTCTCCTCTTTCCAATGGGTCGTAAAACTGAATGGCTCTCACGCTGTTGTGTTGTTTAAGGCGACGCAGTTGCGTTAGCTCTCTTTCTTCTACATGTGCAAAGTCACTGAGTAGAATCAGTTCACTGCCTTTTGGCGTGAGTGTGTGGAGTGTTTCTAACACTTGCGAATATGGCATTGTGCGAGTCTCATGCTTTGGATCTTGAGTCAACTGCGCGTTATGGGTATCAACGATCGCATTGAGAATCCGTAGCCCCTGTTTTTGCAAAGAGGAAGGGCGAAATTCTAAGCATTGGTGTCCATCATCAATCACTGCGCCAATACGATCCTTTTTGGCTAATGTGAGCCAAATAAGAACACTGGCGAAATGAGCGAGTTGTACGGACTTCAATACGTACTTTGAGCCAAAGTGAAGGCTTGAGCTGAGGTCGAGATACAAAATCACCGCTTGTTCTTTGTCTTCCGCAAACAATTTAGTGTGTGCTTTTCCGGTGCGCGCTGTGACTCGCCAGTCGATGCTGCGAATGTCATCTCCGGCTTGATACTGGCGCACTTCCATAAAGTCCATACCACGACCTTTTTGTCGGCTCGTATGGTTGCCGCTCATCTGCGACCAAATGCTTTGTGCCGGTGGCAACCAACGTACCGACTGCGTGCGATATTGAAGCAGTTCTTCCAGTGTTAATGTCACCCCATTCGCATGAGGCGGTAATGGATGGTTTGCAGACATGTCACTCACCCACTTTATGCGCTGCCAACCAAGCTTAGCAAC
>NZ_JAWPOL010000292.1:0-1157 GCF_033391095.1 Vibrio sp. Vb0667
CATCATTTCGCCCCCAATATTGAGCAACGAGCGTGCCGTTGGCAGAGGCTAGACCGGCCATGATCATGATCGCCACGAAATGCCATTTTGACGCAATTCCCACAGCCGCTGTCGCTTCTTTACCAAAGTCACTAACCATGAGAACATCAGCCAATGCCAATATCGCGACAAGCGCGCTTTGGATTGCGACAGGAAAACCTAAGCGAATAATCTGACGTAACAAGTCGCCAGACATAGGATTTGTTTGGTTTTTGATGTCAGTATTGTTCGTCATAGTCACTCCTCAGTTTGTGGGGGAATATAAAACCAACCGAGGCATAAATACATGTTCGAAAATCGACAAAACCTGTGCGAATCCGTCATCGGTAAATTCTCTCCTCAACATGAGTGGCACGATGACGTCTACCTTGCGCCTGCGTGCAAAGAACGTTTTCTTACGCTAACGGAAATTCCAGAATGGCAACGTGCCGATATTTTTATGGCGGGATTGGCTGAGCTGCACGACGGTTATCACGTTGAGCGCGACAAGGTGGGCGTGCATACGTTGTTATTCACGTTAGAAGGCGGCGGTGTGTTGATTACGCCGAACTGCGTTAAGGAGATCGAACCATATACGCTGACCATCTTGCCCGTAGACACTTGCTTTCGTTTCGAGATCAACCCGCGTTTGGGAAGTTGGAAAATGGTCTGGTTGCTGCCGCAAAATGCACCTGCATGGCATCATCTCAATGATCTTGGTCAGTGCGTGATTCCATTTCGTGGCTCAGAACAGATTTGGTCGTTGATGACCTTACTCTACAAAGAAATCGGCGGACGCTCTGGTTTTCGTCAGTTATTGATCAGTGAAGTTCAACGGTTGGTGCAAAGTGTGGAAACGCCAATCAGTACGTCGCTTTCGCGTGTTCAGACCTTGTTTAATGAGATAGAAGGGCAACTGCATTTGCCTTGGACTGTCAGTGAAATGGCGAAGCGATGTTTTATTAGTGAAGAACAGCTAAACCGTTTGTCGAAACAGCTCTTCAATATGAGTCCGAGGAGCAAGTTGATCGAGCTGCGAATGCACAAAGCTGCGGACTTGTTGCAATACCGGGCGTGGTCAATTGCGATGATTGCCAATCGATTGGGGTACCGAGACCCGTACAACTTTACGCATCGAT
>NZ_JAWPOL010000293.1:0-1156 GCF_033391095.1 Vibrio sp. Vb0667
TTCAGCGTGAATACCCTGACGATGTTTGCGATGGTTCTGGCGATTGGTTTGCTGGTGGATGACGCCATCGTTGTGGTAGAAAACGTTGAGCGTGTGATGCACGAAGACGGGCTCGATCCAAAAGAAGCCACTAAGAAATCGATGGGGCAGATCACTGGCGCGTTGATTGGTGTTGGTTTGACCTTATCGGCAGTATTCGTCCCTATGGCATTTATGTCAGGTTCGACCGGGGTAATTTACCGTCAGTTCTCGATCACCATCGTTGCTGCGATGACGTTGTCAGTGATGGTTGCGATCATCCTGACACCAGCGCTGTGTGCTACGTTACTGAAAAAAGGTGACGCTGAATTTACGGATAAAAAAGGCTTCTTCGGTTGGTTTAACCGTAAATTTGATTCGATGACCGCAGGTTATGAGGCTGGTGTAGCCAAGTTGCTAAAACGCACTGGGCGCATGTTGTTGGTGTTTGTGGCAATGAGCGCTGGTGCGGGTTGGTTATTTATGAATCTGCCGACGTCTTTCCTACCAGATGAAGACCAAGGTACGGTGTTCTCGATGGCAATCTTGCCGCCGAACTCGACTCAAGAGCAGACAGAAAAAACACTCGATAAAGTGCGTAGCTATTTCTTGGAAGAAGAAAAAGACAACGTGAGATCCGTGTTTACCGTGGCTGGTTTTAGTTTTGCTGGTCAAGGCCAAAACATGGGTATGGCGTTTATTGGCTTGAAAGATTGGTCTGAGCGCGAAGCGCCGGGTTCGGATGCTGCATCTTTGACAGGCCGTGCTATGGGTTACTTCTCAACCATCAAAGAAGCCATGGTATTTGCGTTTGCACCTCCTGCCATCCAAGAGTTGGGTAACGCAACGGGTTTTGATTTCTATCTACAAGACTCCCTGAGCCTTGGTCACGAAGCATTAGTTGCTGCACAAGGGCAATTACTGGGAATGGCAGCGCAGAATCCAAAACTAGTTGGTGTTCGTCCGAATGGCCAATCTGATGCACCAATGTACCAAGTTCATGTAGATCACGTTAAATTGCGCGCGCTGGATGTCAGCATCAACGACGTGAACCAAATCCTATCCGCCGCTTGGGGGGGAGCGTATATCAACGACTACATTGACCGTGGTCGCGTTAAAAAAGTGATGGTGCAAAGTG
>NZ_JAWPOL010000294.1:0-1156 GCF_033391095.1 Vibrio sp. Vb0667
GCTCATGCCCGCACCACCGATACCGATGAAGTGGATGCATTTCACGCGACGCATTTCTGGTACCATCGCGCGAATCTGAGCTAAGTCTTGTGTATGTTGGATAGTCATTAATTCGATTCTCAATAATTCGTTAACGCTTTTCGGTCAAAGCGACAATGGCTTGTGCGACAACTTTGTCAGCATCTAATTTTGCGGCACTGCGTGCCTTTTGAGCCATTGAAAGTAAAGCTTGGCGATCCAATTGTTGGATCTGTTGAGTCAAAGACTCCACGGTTAAATCAGGTTGTTCAATCATCTTCGCAGCACCGCATTCCACTAAGTGGTCGGCATTCAGTGCCTGTTGACGGTCTGTATGCATGAACGGGATAAAAATCGCGCCTACACCTGCTGCTGAGACTTCAGCTACCGTCCATGCGCCAGAACGGCACACTAGCAGATCTGCCCACGCATACGCTTGTGCAACATCATCAATAAACTCGGTCACTTCTGCATTAGCAACATTGTTCGCTTGATAAGCAGCTTGCACTTCTTGCGCTGCGCCTTTACCTGCTTGATGACGAATACAGTAGTCTTGTCCCAAGTTTGCCATCACCGCTGGCAATGTTTGATTAAGAATACGCGCCCCTTGGCTGCCGCCCATAACAAGAATACGAATTGGTCCTTCTCTCTCTTGCATACGTTGAGCGGGCTCATCCAACTGCGTTACGTCTTCACGTACTGGGTTACCGACAACCGCCGCAGAAGGAAATGCGCCGGGAAACGCTTGAAAGACTTTCTTAGCGATCTTTGATAGCCATTGATTTGTTAAACCTGCAACCGCGTTTTGTTCGTGTAGAACAACCGGGATACCGCTTAACCAAGCCGCGATACCACCCGGACCACTCACATAGCCGCCCATACCTAAAACGGCATCCGGCTGCCAGCGCTTCATGTGCGCTCGTGCTTGCATGATGGCATTAATAATTTGAAAAGGGGCAGCTAAAAGACGTTTAACGCCTTGGCCTCGCAGACCTTTTACTTTGATAAAGTCGATCTCAATACCATGCTTTGGCACCAAATCGGCTTCCATTCGATCCGCTGTACCTAACCAACGGATCTCCCAACCTTGCTCTTGAAGCTGTTTTGCTACCGCCAAACCTGGGAATACGTGACCGCC
>NZ_JAWPOL010000295.1:0-1155 GCF_033391095.1 Vibrio sp. Vb0667
CGTTCAAGAACTGAACGTAAAAGAGGGTGATGCAGTTACCGTTGGTGCACCTCTTCTCAGTTTGGGGTAAGGGAGTATCATGGACGGATTGATGACCTTATGGTCAGAAACAGGGATCGCTAACTTTGAGTTTGGCCAAATCTGCATGATGCTGGTTGGCTGTACGCTGTTGTTTTTAGCGATTCGTAAAGGCTTTGAACCATTACTTTTATTGCCAATTGGCTTTGGCGCTATCTTAGCTAACATTCCTAATGCGGGCTTCACTGAGCCGGGCGGTTTGTTGTACTACGTCTACTATATCGGGATCGAATCGGGAGTTTTCCCATTGTTGATCTTTATGGGCGTTGGTGCGATGACGGACTTTGGCGCATTGATCGCGAACCCTAAAACACTTTGGTTAGGGGCGGCAGCGCAGTTTGGTATTTTTGCGACCTTGTTTGGGGCGATTTTGCTTAACTTTGTGCCAGGGATGGAATTCTCGATGGCAGATGCATCATCGATCGCCATCATCGGTGGTGCTGATGGTCCAACGGCGATCTTCTTGGCCAGCAAGTTGTCGCCAGACTTATTGGGGGCGATTGCGGTAGCGGCATACAGCTACATGGCATTAGTTCCGATCATTCAACCGCCAATTATGAAAGCGCTGACTACCAAAGAAGAGCGTGAAATCAAAATGGCGCAGCTTCGTCATGTTGGTAAGTGGGAAAAAGTGTTCTTCCCGATGGCCGTGCTGTTGATGACGATTCTGTTCCTACCTTCTGCGACGCCATTGGTTGGTATGTTCTGTCTCGGTAACCTGATGCGTGAAGCGGGTGTGGTGGATCGTTTATCGAAAACTGCACAAAATGAACTGATCAATATTGTGACTATCTTCTTGGGTTTAGGGGTTGGCTCGAAACTGCAAGCTGACCAGTTCTTAAATTTGGAAACATTAGGCATTCTTGGTCTAGGCGCTGTAGCGTTCAGTATCGGTACAGGCGCAGGTGTTCTCATGGCTAAGCTTCTTAATAAGTTCTCAGAAGAGGACATCAACCCACTCATTGGCGCGGCAGGGGTGTCTGCCGTACCTATGGCTGCGCGTGTGGTGAACAAAGTCGGGCTTGATGCAAACCCTCAAAACTTCTTGTTGATGCATGCGATGGGACCAAACGTAGC
>NZ_JAWPOL010000296.1:0-1154 GCF_033391095.1 Vibrio sp. Vb0667
AAATGCTTGGGTATCTACGCTGTCTACCCATACACAAGGCAGCAACCCGAGAAGATTAAGATCTTCATTGATCACCTATACAACAGCTTCCAAAGTCAAAATCATCGATTTTAAATCAAGTCTACAACGCCATTGGTTACTTTGGTGTTGTGGTTTTGTTTCCACCTTTTCTCTTAAATAATTCATCCAATTTAGCCACTTACACGGTGTTACTCCCTCATCACTTACTTTGATAACAAGACGTTGCGCACACCTGTTAAAGAATGGTTTTGTTATTGTTTCTTTTTGGAAACGATCTGTTTCTTTCGTTCTAACGTCGGTTTGTGAACGCTAAGTTACAGAAAAACAACAGATTAATTACGCTATGTGAGTGCTGGTTAAGGTTTGTACGCTTGACCTTGATGGACGCAGGGAAATTGACTGCTTATAGTGAGCCAAACTCAAATCCACACCGTGTCTGGTTGGATGTGAGTGATGCAAAATAACTAGAGATACGGATATGAAACAAAAGCAGCTGATAGAAGAATTTAAAACGATAGTCGGGGAAGAGAATGTCCTGACCGATCAGGTTAAAACCAAATACTACCGCTCAGGTTTTCGCTCAGGTAGTGGTACAGCGCTTGCCGTCGTGTTTCCTAACACTTTGTTAGAACAATGGAAGATCATTAAACAGTGTGTCGAGGCGAACTGCATCATCATCATGCAGGCTGCGAAAACAGGTCTCACAGAAGGCTCTGCACCAAGTGGTAACGACTATGACCGCGATGTCGTGGTGATCAACATTACCAAAATCAAAAAAATTCACCTGCTGGATGGTGGCAAACAGGCGGTGTGCTTACCCGGTGCAAGTTTACACTCACTAGAAAAAGAACTCAGAGCCGTTAACCGCGCGCCGCATTCTATTATTGGATCTTCATCGCTAGGAGCGACGGTTGTCGGTGGCATTGCCAATAACTCAGGCGGTGCGTTAGTGAAACGCGGCCCGGCGTATACTGAGCTTGCCATCTACGCGCAGGTCGATAAGCAGGGCAACCTCCATCTGGTTAACCATCTTGGTATTGATGGCTTGGGTGAGACGCCGGAAGAAATTCTTCACAACCTGCAAGAGGGCAATTTCGACCCAAGCAAGATTGTTCACGATGATCGCATGGCAT
>NZ_JAWPOL010000297.1:0-1152 GCF_033391095.1 Vibrio sp. Vb0667
CGGATTGCTGGCATTTGCCGTCGAGCTACCTATTTACTGGACGCTAAAAAACAGCTTTAAACGCCGCCGTCCTGAAGAACTGAGCGCTTTGTTACCTGCTTTTATCACCCCTTCTGATCGCTACAGTTTACCGTCTGGACATACTGCTGCTGCGTTTGTCATGGCAACACTTATCAACCATTACTACCCAGAACTCGGTTATGCCGCATTCTTTTGGGCGAGCTTAATTGGTACGGCGCGTATTTTGCTCGGTGTCCATTTCTTTACTGACGTCATCATCGGGGCGCTGTTGGGAAGTGCGTGTGGTGCTCTAGCTATTGCGATCGTAGGAGGCTAATGAATGAAAATTCTATACGGTGTTCAAGGTACGGGAAATGGCCATATCGCACGTGCTCGTGCAATGAGCAAGGCATTTGAATCGCACGATGTGCAGGTCGACTTTCTTTTTTCTGGGCGAGCACCGGAGAAATACTTTTCAATGGAAGCGTTTGGCGATTATCAGACTCGTCGCGGTTTTACGTTTGTGACGGAAAAAGGCTCGGTCAATTACGCCAAAACGGCCTTGAACAACAATTTGATTCATTTTTTCAAAGAAGTGAACCAACTCAATCTGGCGCCTTATGATTTAATCATCAACGACTTTGAACCCGTCACTGCTTGGGCAGCTCGTCAACAAAATAAGCCGTGTATCGGTATCAGTCACCAAAATGCGTTTCGCTATCCAGTGCCTCTGAAGGGGGCGAGCTGGCTGGATAAATCAGTACTTGAGTATTTTGCTCCATCTCAACATCAGCTTGGATTGCACTGGTATCACTTTGACCAGCCGTTGCTACCGCCCATCGTCCACACTTTGGATAACCAAGCGGATAACGATGATTTCGTGTTGGTGTATTTACCGTTTGAGTCGATTGAGGACATCTGCGACTTGTTGTTCCACTTTAATCAGCAGACGTTTATTTGTTATCACCCCGACGTGATAGAAGTAGAGAAAGTGGAGAACATAGAATTGCGTCCGCTGTGCCACACCAACTTTCAGCACCATCTACATCGTTGCTGTGGGGTCATCGCCAATGGTGGTTTTGAATTGCCTTCAGAAGCACTTTCTCTTGGCAAAAAACTGCTAATGAAACCACTGGCAGGACAATTTGAACA
>NZ_JAWPOL010000029.1:0-51694 GCF_033391095.1 Vibrio sp. Vb0667
ACTCTTCAATTTAAGATTTTGTTCGGCTCAATGAATACTGAACATTACATAAGTAATGTTTGAATTGACTGTGCTGAATCTTTCGATTCAATGGTCACTTCGTTTCATTGAAACCTAATTTGATACCGAAGTATCGAATTGGATTATCATCAACGAGTGCCCACACAGATTGATAGGTCTATATTGTTAAAGAGCAACTCTTCTTTGTGATTGACATCACTTCGGAAGAGGCGGCCATTCTAGCGAGATAATTTATCGTGTCAAACACTTTCTTCAAATTATTTCGTTTTTCTTTTCAGCCTTATCAACTTCGCTTAAACCCTTCTGAGCCCTTGCCCTGTCGACGAGGAGGCATTATAGAGATCGCGCTCACATTGGCAAGTGTTATTTTTCAAAAATTGCAAAAACAATGGTTAAACGATGAGTTTTCGATCAAACCTTTATTTATTCAACTTTACCCCAAACTCTCACACAACTTATCCACAGAGTTGTGCTTTGAGACGTATTTTTCAAGTACCATAAATAAAGAAAGCTGCTTTATTGCAGCTATCTTTATTAAACTTAACCTAAACTCTATTTAAAGAGTATTATGGCTATATGCCAGACCCATCTTGTTCAGAGCCATCATCTTCGTGTAGGCCACATTCTCGCTTTAAGCCAAAGAATCGAGTTTCTTCCTCTGACATTCCCGGCTCCCATTTACGAGTGGTATGTGTATCACCAACTGAAAGGTAACCTTCATCCCACAATGGGTGGTATTTAAGGCCGTGTTGTTCTAAGTAGTAATGAACGTCTTTATTAGTCCAATCAATTACTGGTAGAAATTTAAACACACCGTTCTGAATTGATAGAATCGGTAAACCTGCACGAGATTTACTTTGCTCTCGACGCAGTCCAGAGAACCACGTTCCAACATTAAGCTCTTTTAACGCTCGACGCATCGGCTCAACTTTATTGAGCTTGTTGTATTTTTCAATTCCCTCTACGCCTTGCTCCCATAATTTTCCATATCGAGCTTCTTGCCAATTCGCACTTTCCTTGGCTCGATAAACTTTTAAATTTAGGTTGAGAGCATCTGTCAGCTCATCGATAAATCGGTACGTCTCAGCAAACAGGTAACCAGTATCGGTTAGAATGACGGGGATGTCCGCTTTGGCGCGAGTAACTAAATGAAGCATAACCGCGGCTTGAATACCAAAACTAGAAGAAACCGCGAACTCGCCTTCTAGATTATCTAAAGCCCACGCTACTCTCTCTTGTGCTGAAAGCTTTTCGAGCTCGACATTAATTTGAGCAAGACGGAGGATTTGCTCCGTCTTTGTTAATGTCAGTAACTCTGTGAGCTCCAGCTTGGATGCTACAGAATCAAGCATGAAAGTCCCTCTTTGATACGAGCACTTCTTGGATAATGCCAGCACGAATAGTGAAATCGCCAAAGGCTTCGCCTTCTTCACGCTCTTTCGACCATCGAGCCACCAGCAGATCAATCTCTTCTAAGATTTGCTTATCCGTGATGTTCTCTTTATACATTTTTGGTACTCGAGTACCGGCACGGTTACCACCTAGGTGCAAGTTGTAACGACCCGGCGCTTTGCCAACTAGACCAATTTCAGCCAACATTGCGCGACCACAACCATTTGGACACCCAGTTACACGCAAAATGATGTTGTCATTTTCTGGTAGGTTGTGCTTCTCCAGAATCCCCTCAACATCAGTAACAAACTGAGGAAGGAAACGTTCAGCTTCTGCCATCGCTAGCGGACAAGTTGGAAAAGCAACACAAGCCATTGAGTTCTTACGCTGTTCACTTACGCCGTCGTCCATTAAGCCATGTTCACGAGCGATCTTTTCAATCTTCGCTTTTTCGTTTTTAGGTACACCCGCAACAATTAGGTTTTGGTTTGCTGTCATGCGGAAATCGCCTTTGTGGATTTTGGCAATTTCAGCAACACCCGTCTTAAGTGGTTTACCTGGAAAGTCTAATAAGCGACCATTTTCGATGAAAAGCGCTAAATGATATTTACCATCAATTCCTTCTACCCAGCCAATACGGTCACCACGTTCTGTGAATTCATATGGACGGCTTTGCTCAAACTTAACACCAGCACGTTTCTCGACTTCCGCTTTAAAGACATCGCTACCTACACGATCCAATGTGTATTTGGTTTTTGCGTTCTTACGGTTTGAACGGTTACCCCAGTCGCGCTGAGTTGTTACTACAGCTGCGGCAACATCAAGTGTCTTGTCCAGCGGAATAAAGCCAAAGTCGTCAGCGCGGCGCGGATAAGTTGATGTATCGCCATGCGTCATCGCTAAGCCGCCGCCGACCAGGACGTTAAAACCAACCAGCTTGCCGTTATCTGCAATCGCTACGAAGTTGAGATCGTTAGCGTGTACATCTACGTCATTTTGCGGTGGGATAACCACTGTGGTTTTAAACTTACGTGGTAAGTAGTTCTTGCCTAGAATCGGTTCGTCTTCTTCTGTGCTTTCTACTTTTTCACCGTCTAGCCAAATCTCTGCATAAGCGCGCGTCTTTGGTAATAGATGCTCACTGATCTTCTTCGCCCATTCGTAAGCTTCTTGGTGTAACTCTGACTCCACTGGGTTAGTGGTACACAACACGTTACGGTTTACATCACCCGCGGTTGCAATCGAATCAATGCCAATACTGTTGAGCGTTTGATGCATCAACTTAATATTCGGTTTTAATACCCCATGAAACTGGAACGTTTGGCGAGTCGTCAGACGAATACTTCCATATAAAGAGTGCTCCGTTGCGAACTTGTCGATCGCTAACCATTGCGTTGGCGTGATGATGCCTCCAGGCATACGAGCACGAAGCATCACATTATGTAATGGTTCCAGTTTTTGCTTTGTGCGTTCATTACGGATATCACGATCGTCTTGTTGATACATACCGTGGAAACGAATTAACTGGAAGTTGTCGGCAGTAAAGCCACCTGTAATAGGGTCCTGTAAATCTTGCTCAATAGTGCCACGTAATAAGTTGCTTTCTCGCTTCAGGCGCTCGTTATCAGATAGCGGCCCTAACTCTTCACCTAATACAACCTGCTTATTATTGTCCGTAGAAAAAGTCATTAGTAAACATCCCTCTGATAACGTTTCGCTTTACGTAGGTCATTAATAAATTGTTCTGCATCGTCACGCGGCATCTTGCCTTCTTGTTCAGCAACGATAACCAATGCGTCGTGCACATCTTTTGCCATACGCGTTGCATCACCGCAGACATAGATATAAGCGCCTTCTTGGATCCACTGCCACACTTGAGCTGCGTTTTCTAAGATGCGATGTTGTACGTAAACCTTTTCTACTTGGTCACGACTAAAGGCAACATCCAATCGGCTTAGTACTCCTGACTTGAGATACTTTTGCCATTCCACTTGGTACAAGAAGTCTTGAGTGAACGTGCGATCACCAAAGAACAACCAGTTTTTGCCTTCAGCATCGCGGTTTTCACGTTCCTGAATAAAGCTACGGAATGGTGCGATCCCTGTGCCAGGACCAACCATGATAATTGGAGTACTATCATCTTCCGGCAGTTTAAAGTTGTTGTTATGCTCAACAAATACTTTAACTTCATCTCCCTCTTCGAGACGCTGAGCTAAGAAACTAGACGCACCACCATATCGTTTTTCGTCGTTTTGTTCGTACTCAACCAAAGCAACCGTTAGGTGTACTTCTTCATCGACCTCTTCTTGGCTTGATGCAATAGAGTAAAGGCGTGGAGTAAGACGACGAAGCAAACCAATCAACTCATCTGCGGTTAACTTGGTTTTCTTTTCTGCCAGTACATCAACGATTTGAGTATTTGCAGAGTACTCGCGAAGCTTATCTTTATCTTCAACTAACTTTTGTAGCTTCTTGCTACCGGATAACTCGGCAAACTTTGTGATGAGCTGCGGGTTAGATGTTGTGATTTCATATTTACTCACGAGAGCACTGTGGATTGACAAGCTTTCACCATCAACGTCAACAGTCTCAACCCCAGACAAACCGACCTTACCAAGAATGGCATTTGCAAGTTCCGAGCTATTTTCAAACCACACACCTAGTGCATCACCTGGCTGATACGTTAAGCCCGAGCCTTCTAAGTCGATTTCTATATGACGAACGTCTTTTCCAGAGTCACGGCCCGTGATTTTTTGACTGGTCAGTAACGTCGCAGTGTACGGATTTTGTTTATTGTAAGGAGAGTGCGCAGTCGCAGCTTGACCCACAGGAAGTTGAACCACATCCGCTTCAGAGCCAGAAGAAAGTGTATCTTTTACCTTGTCTAACGCATTCTTACGCCATTCAGTTGCGGGGGCTTCATAATCCACATCGCAATCAAGACGCTCGATAAATGGAGTCGCGCCTAGCTTTGATAGGTAAGTGTCGAAGTCTTTACCGGTCTGACAGAAGAACTCGTAGCTAGAATCTCCCAATGCAATAACACCATATTGCAGGTTTGGCAGCTTAGGAGCCTTCTTCGATTGCAAAAACTCATGTAGCTCAATGGCATTGTCTGGCGCTTCGCCTTCGCCGTTAGTCGATGCCACAATAATGACATGCGTTTCTTTGGCTAAGTTTTTACCTTTGTAATCGCTTGCATCAAAAAGTTCGACTGCAATTCCTTCTGCTTTTGCTTCCTGTTCCAGAGCTTCAGCAACACCTTTAGCATTGCCCGTTTGGGAAGCAAAAATAATACTCAACTTACCTGCTGGCTTCGCTGATACGGCTGCCGTTGCTTGTGCAATTGGAGTTACCGCTGTGTTTGGTTGATTTTGAGCTAATCCCCAAAAATACCCACTGACCCAAGCAAGTTGCTGTGAAGACAACTCAGAGACAGTTTGTTGGAGTGAGCTAATTTGTTGGTCATTCAGAGGGCTTGCGATTGGAGGATTTCCTCCTTGCCCATTATTATCTTCAGACACATTCTTGTGAGAATACTCATTCTTTTGAAAAGACATTATCACGACATCCCTATTCATTGCGTGACGATAGAGTACCCACTCTCCTTAATAACAAGAAAGAATAGAAGTGAATGTTTTATAACTTTTTGGAAGTAAGAACGGCTTACTTTTTGCTCATCGATCTTCAATGCGGACTTGTTGAAAGCCTACTGCCATTGCCGATTTTGACGCAGTATCCAAATCTTCATAAAGACATTCTTCGCCGTGACTGTCCGTTAGAAAAACAAAACCACCGCGCGCATGTCTGAACTCTACAACCCAACCACCCTCTTGGATTGCAGGCTCAATAATCGCTTCGATAAGCTGATTTTCACGGAATAGATGTCTTAGTTCATTTATTGTCATCGCTATCCCTGCTTTAACTTTCACATTGCTCCTAGGTAAGCATGGTCTAAGTCAGCCAAATAGGGAGAAATTTCGATTAGATATAATGAAGTGATATAAAAAAACGCCGCTTATAAAGCGACGTTTTAAGTAAATCGAATATCTAACATGGCTGAATTTAGAACGCGTATTCCGCACTCACAAAGAAGCCGTTAGCAAAAATAAACTCTTTCCCTAGATCCGACATGAATTTATCGGACTCTAAATCAATCACACGGTAACCTCCACGAAAAGCCAGTCGAGCTTTTTCGAGCGGTACATTGTATTGAACACCTGCCATGAAATCGGTGCTTTTGATACCTTTGTTGTCACCAAAGTTTATCTCACCAATCACATCAAAGTTTGTATCCGGAACTTGAATTTCTGCGTAACCATACCAAGCCCAAATCAGCTCATCAAATTCTTCTACACGCCTGCTTGAGCCAGCATCAATGTATTTAGTGTCACTTAAATTACTGAACGTGAGACCCGCATCAAAGTGCAATAAATCATGCTCTAGAACGTGGTAATACAAGGTTAAATCGAGCTTATCGAACCCCATGTAATCCGCATCAACACTTGAGTAACGAAGGCGCGCATTAGGGACATATTTAACATCATGTTCAATCGCCGCGTAAAAAGTGCCTGCGGTACTGCTATCTCGTCTCACTTCATTAACTTTAGTGTCGGCAACCCATACCTCTGCGCCGACTTTTGTCGATACAGAGTACTCTGCAAAAACAGGAAAAGATACTGCCAACGATAATGCCGTTAAAGCGATGTTCGCTTTATTTGTCATGTAGTATTTACTCCGAGATAGCTGATATTCACGTAGAGGACGTGAGAGGAAATATACCATATTCTCACGCCTCTCCATCAACTAAATGATGTTACTCATTATTTATAGCGGGGCTGAGCGACGTAATTCTTGAAGAACCAAATACCCAATGCAATCACGATTAACCATGGTAATAGTTTAAGTACCGCTCCAACCATTCCCAGTAAAAACATCACAACTAACGCAATACCAGTTGCTGCGAATACGGTCATCATTGTGATACCCGTAACCAACAAGGTCGCCGCAAAGACTAAAATAAAGATTAGCTCCAACATAATCACTTCTCCATTTGTTTTCAATAAACAGAGCAGTTTCCATACCAACTTATAGAGAAGAATTTAAGATTATGATTTTTAATAAAAAAACAAAACCAGAGGCATTTCTGCACTCTGGCTTTATCATTCTTTAGTTGGTAATTTTAGCCATTCACTGGCGAATTTTACACATTCAATTCTTTTGGAATCTTAGCTAGCGCGTCTTGCAATACTTCTAGACCAGAACCTGGTTTGTGCGCATTTTCACTGATATGACGACGCCATTGACGAGCACCGGGCATGCTTTGGAACAAACCTAACATGTGACGGGTAATGTGACCAAGGTACGCACCTTTCGCTAATTGCGCTTCAATGTATGGGTACATCTCTTCAACAATTTCGCTGCGTTTCTTCACTGGAGCGTTAGAGCCAAACAACTCTTGGTCTACCGATGCCAGTAGATATGGGCTTTGGTATGCTTCACGACCAATCATCACACCGTCAAGATGCTGAAGATGTGCTTTTGCTTCTTCTAATGACTTCACGCCACCGTTAATCGCAATCGTTAGGTGTGAGAAGTCTTGCTTCAATTGGTAAGCGCGTGGGTAATCCAATGGTGGGATCTCACGGTTTTCTTTTGGGCTTAAACCACTTAACCAAGCTTTACGAGCATGGATAGTGAACTGCTCACAGCCACCCTTTTCTGAAACAATAGAAACGAAATCCGTTAAGAACTCGTAAGAATCTTGATCATCAATACCAATGCGAGTCTTGACTGTTACAGGGATATCGACCACGTCTTTCATTGCTGCGACACAATCCGCAACTAACTGCGGTTCAGCCATTAGGCAAGCACCAAATCGACCGTTTTGTACGCGGTCAGATGGACATCCCACATTTAGGTTAATCTCATCGTAGCCACGCTCTTGCGCTAGCTTGGCACACGTAGCCAAATCTGCTGGGTTTGAACCACCAAGTTGAAGGGCTAACGGATGCTCTTCTTCGTTATAAGCCAGGAAATCTCCTTTTCCATGAATGATCGCACCTGTCGTCACCATTTCAGTGTACAGCAGGGTTTCTTTGGTCATTAAGCGATGGAAGTAGCGACAATGACGATCAGTCCAATCTAACATTGGTGCTACGGAGAGCCTGCAAGAATGAGTCATGATATAAACACCCGTTTTTATGTTGCCAAGGTCGAGCGCAGCAGTACGCTCAAAAAATAAGTCGGGTATTGTATACCCAAGCACCTCTGGGTGCTAGTTTCAGCGAGAATGATTTGGTTGGCTGACTAGCCAAGTGCTTAGGAATACGCAGAAGTAATACGAATCTGTCATTCGTTGATTCATTCTGTGATGATTATTCCGCCTTCACACCACCACCGACTTGCTTTAATTCATGATTTTCGTTCTGATAGTGGGTAAAATGAAGCATTTCTAAACGAACTTCGTATAGAAATGATTTATCATAGAGCACGTCCGATAGTTATGGTGAAAGGTTTGAACCCAACAATCATTGAACAAATTGAAAGTATCTGCGCAGAGCGTGGAGTACGACTGACTCCGCAACGCCGACGCGTATTTGAACTCATTTGTTCTAATCGCCGCGCCTCAAGTGCGTATGAGCTATTGGAGCAACTAAAAGAGAGTGAGCCTCAGGCTAAGCCGCCCACTGTTTATCGAGCATTAGATTTTCTCCTAGAACAAGGCTTCATCCACCGAGTGGAATCGACAAATAGCTTTATTACTTGTTGTTCTTTCAATACTCAGCAGCACTTTTTCCAATTACTAATTTGCGATAAATGTGGTGATGTCGTTGAACTCGAAGATGAGACGCTGATATCCTTGTTAGCCGAAAACGCCGAGAAGCATGGATTCAAACTGACCAACCAAGTTATTGAAACTCATGGTGAATGCCAGGCCTGTTCCTCCGAGACGAAAGAAAAAGTATAGAAGAACGTTATGCGCGCTGAATTTGTAAACCCGTTTTTAGCTTCTTTAATGAACGTGCTAAAAACTATGGCTTCTCTTGAGCTGAAGCCACAAAAACCGCGAATCAAAAAAGATGAGATCGCACGAGGTGACGTTTCTGGTCTGATTGGTATGGTAGGCCCACAAACTCGTGGTTCAATGTCGATCACCTTTGATGAAGCACTCGCCCTAGAAATCATGCAGAACATGCTTGGTGAACGTCCAAATGGGCTCAATGAAGAAGTGACCGATATGGTGGGTGAGATCACCAACATGGTTACTGGTGGTGCGAAACGCATTCTGGCGGAAAGTGGTTTTGACTTTGATATGGCAACACCGGTTGTGGTTTCGGGCCGAGGTCATACGATTCGCCACAAGTGTGAAGGCTCAATTATTATCATGCCTTTCTCTTCCCAATGGGGAAATGCCTTTATCGAAATTTGCTTCGAATAAAAGAGAAAAAATAGGTTGGCACTGGCCAACCTATTTTGTTTTTGCCTCAGGCAATAAAAAGGTCAGCATTTGCTGACCTTTTCTTTATCTATTCAAACATTAAGCTTTGAACGCTTTAAATGCGTTGATTAGACCGTTTGTTGAGCTGTCATGCGAGCTGATTTGAGACTCGTCTGCAAGCTCAGGTAGGATTTGGTTAGCCAGTTGTTTACCTAGCTCCACGCCCCACTGGTCAAAGCTGAAGATATTCCAGATAACACCTTGTACGAAAATTTTGTGTTCGTACATTGCGATCAAGTTACCTAGCGTACGAGGCGTGATTTGCTTCACTAGAATAGAGTTTGTTGGACGGTTACCTTCAAACACTTTGAATGGCGCAATCGCTGCCACTTCTTCAGCATTCTTACCTACTTTCACCAACTCTTCTTTCACGGTTTCTTCATTTTTACCAAACGCTAGAGCTTCAGTTTGCGCGAAGAAGTTAGACATCAGTTTTTGGTGATGATCGCTAGCTGGGTTGTGGCTAATTGCAGGTGCAATGAAGTCACATGGGATAAGCTTAGTACCTTGGTGAATTAGCTGGTAGAACGCGTGCTGACCGTTGGTACCTGGTTCACCCCAAATGATTGGGCCAGTTTGGTAAGTTACAGCATTGCCGTCACGGTCAACGTATTTACCGTTTGATTCCATGTTGCCTTGCTGGAAATATGCTGCAAAACGGTGCATGTATTGATCGTAAGGTAGGATAGCTTCTGACTCCGCACCGTGGAAGTTGTTGTACCAAATACCAATCAAAGCAAGAATCACTGGAATATTGCTTTCTAGATCTGTTGATACGAAGTGCTTGTCCATCTCGTGAGCACCATCAAGCAGCTCAACGAAGTTGTCGAAACCTACTGCTAGTGCAATTGATAGACCGATCGCAGACCATAGTGAGTAACGGCCACCAACCCAGTCCCAGAATTCAAACATGTTCGCTGTATCGATACCAAATTCAGACACGGCTGTCGCGTTTGTTGAAAGCGCAGCAAAGTGCTTAGCCACATGAGCCTGATCACCCGCCGATTCTAGGAACCAATCACGAGCAGTGTGCGCGTTAGTCATGGTTTCTTGTGTTGTAAACGTCTTAGACGCGATCAAGAATAACGTCGTTTCTGGGTTAACTTTCTTCAACGTTTCAACGATGTGTGTACCATCAACGTTAGATACGAAGTGAAGGTTTAGATGATTTTTGTATGGCGCTAGAGCTTCCGTCACCATGTAAGGGCCAAGGTCAGAACCGCCGATACCGATGTTCACAATATCGGTAATTGCTTTGCCTGTGTAACCTTTCCATTCACCGCCGATAACGCGCTCAGTGAATGATTTCATTTTTTCTAGAACCGCGTTCACTGCTGGCATTACGTCTTCGCCATCTACCATAACTGGAGTATTAGCGCGGTTACGTAGTGCAGTGTGAAGAACAGCGCGACCTTCTGTTTGGTTGATCGCTTCACCACTGAACATCGCTTCAATTGCAGATTTCAGCTCGGTCTCTTTCGCAAGAGCAAACAGGTGCTTCAGAGTTTCCTCATTGATGAGGTTCTTTGAGTAATCGACTAGGATGTCTGAGCCGAAACGTGCAGAGTATTTGTCGAAACGCGCTGCGTCTTGAGCAAACAGCTCTTTAAGATCCATATCTTGTGCAGATTCGAAATGCGCCGTTAGCGCTTTCCAAGCTTGTGTTTGCGTTGGATTGATATTTTTCAACATGGTCTTTATCCCGATGTTACAGTAGGTTCCATTCCTTACAGTCTAGCGAAAACTGTGGAATCCCCGATTTAGCAAATAGAATATAAATTAGATGTTTGGGCAAATTGCCACAAAACAAGTCTTTGTAATTTTTTTTCAGGCGCCAATTATGACCGAGAGCTTTTACACTCACATTGAGTTAGGTCACGTTCCCTGCCCTGAAATTGAACATTCATTTACGATGACAAGAATCATATCATTTACTAATGACAGGCTCTAATTGGAATAGGATAGACGCCAATTTATAAATTTCCAAAGGAACACGTATGTGGGCACAAAAAACACTGCAATTAAAAGCGAGAAGCCGCGGTTTTCACCTGATAACTGATGAAATTGAACAACAATTACCACAAATAAACGAACTTTCAGTAGGTTTATTACACTTATTTATTCAGCACACCTCCGCCAGTTTGACCTTAAATGAGAATGCTGATCCAACCGTGCGTATGGACATGGAAGCGCACTTCAATAAGTTTGTGCCAGAGCGTGCTCCTTATTATCAGCACACCTATGAAGGTGACGACGACATGCCGGCACATATTAAAGCATCACTGCTTGGCAGTAGTGTGACGGTACCAATCCAAAATGGTCGATTAGCTTTAGGAACATGGCAAGGTATTTACTTGGGTGAGCATCGAGACTTTGGTGGCGGCCGCCGCGTTATTGCTACGATTAACGGTGAGTAGATAAAACAAAGGCTAACCTTGGGTTAGCCTTTCGTTGTTTATTTGGAGTATTCCATCTCGACGCGAGGCGTTAGCTTAGTCACGAGTTCATACGCAATCGTACCAATGTGACCCGCCACTTCTTCTACTGGGAGCTCTTTCCCCCAAAGAATCGCTTCGTCGCTGACTTTATCCGTTGCGTCTGGTCCCAAATCGACCGTCAGCATATCCATGGAAACTCGACCTGCAATAGGTACTTTACGGCCATTAACCCACACCGGCGTACCGTTTGGAGCACTTCTTGGGTAACCGTCGCCATACCCTACAGCGATGACCCCAACTTTTGTATCTCGCTCACTGGTCCAAATACCACCATAGCCAACACTTTCGCCCTTCTTCACTTCACGTACCGCAATAAGGTGGGATTTAAGTGTCATGACAGGCTGATACCCAAGATCTTGCGCCGTTTTGTCATCGAATGGCGACACACCATACATGATAATACCCGGACGAACCCAATCTAAATGGCTTTGAGGCCATGCCAATAACCCCGCAGATGCCGCCAGTGAACGTTCCCCTTGGCAACCAGAAGTCAACGATTTAAACAGCTCAATCTGTTGTGGGGTAATATCGCTATCCAGCTCATCTGCACAGCCAAAGTGGCTCATGTAACGCAACGGTTTCGCTACATTTGGACACTCCTTCAGCCGCGTTACAAAGTCGTCATATTGTTCAGGACGAACCCCAAGGCGGTGCATGCCACTGTCAATCTTCAGCCACACGACAACCGGAGTTTCAAGGTCTGCTTGCTCCAAGGCGATAAGCTGCTCTTCACAGTGCACCACGGTTTGGATGTTGTTCGTCACAAGAACAGGTAAATCACCAGGAGAGTAAAAACCTTCTAGCAATAGAATCGGCTTTACTACTCCACAAGCGCGCAGTTGCAATGCTTCTTCAATGCGAGCCACGCCAAACGCATCCGCATGGTTAGCATGTTTTGCGACATGACGTAATCCGTGACCATAACCATTGGCCTTGACGACAGCCATCACTTTACTTTGTGGCGCTTGAGCTTTTACGCGCTGTAAGTTGTGCTGCAACGCAGACAAATCAATGCACGCCTTGGCCGCTTTCATATAGCTCATGGAATTACTCATCATCAATATCGAATGCAGGACCCGCGTAGTTGTCGAAACGCGAATGTTGACCTTGGAAAGTGAGGCGAACAGAGCCGATAGGACCGTTACGCTGTTTACCAATAATGATTTCGGCCGTACCTTTGTACGGACTATCTGGGTGATAAACCTCATCACGGTAGATGAACATGATCAAGTCGGCATCCTGCTCGATGGAACCGGATTCACGCAAGTCCGAGTTTACTGGTCGTTTATCCGCACGTTGCTCTAGGGAACGGTTTAGCTGCGACAGTGCCACAACAGGCACATTTAGCTCTTTTGCCAGCGCCTTAAGAGAGCGAGAGATCTCAGCAATCTCAAGAGTACGGTTATCGGTTAACGAAGGCACGCGCATCAACTGAAGGTAGTCGACCATGATCATCGATAGACCGCCATGTTCACGAGCGATACGGCGAGCGCGCGAACGCACTTCGGTCGGAGTTAGACCAGAGCTATCATCAATGTACATATTTTTCTTCTGCATCAGGATACCCATAGTAGAAGAAATACGCGCCCAATCTTCGTCATCTAGCTGACCCGTACGGATCTTGGTTTGGTCTACACGAGACAAAGAGGCCAACATACGCATCATCAACTGTTCAGCTGGCATCTCTAACGAGAAAATAAGTACGGGCTTTTCTTGTTGCATGGCCGCATTTTCACACAAGTTCATCGCAAAGGTCGTTTTACCCATCGATGGACGCGCTGCGACAATCACCAAATCAGAGCCTTGCAAACCTGCGGTTTTCTTATTGAGATCTGTGAAACCGGTATCGACCCCCGTAACACCATCTTGTGGCGTTTTATACAACAACTCGATACGTTCTAACGTCTTTTCGAGGATGTTGTCGACGTTTTGTGGTCCTTCGTTTTCACTAGTTCGAGACTCGGCGATAGCAAAAACTTTACTCTCCGCCATGTCTATTAAATCTTCAGAACTGCGACCTTGAGGGTCATAGCCCGCGTCCGCAATTTCATTCGCGACACCAATAAGGCCACGAACAATCGCACGCTCAGCGACAATATCAGCATACGCATTGATGTTAGCTGCACTTGGCGTATTCTTCGCCAAGTCAGCGAGGTAAGCAAAACCGCCTACATCTTCTAACAACTCGTGACGCTCTAGATACTCCGATAAAGTAATAAGATCGAGAGGTTTACCCGCTTCAAGAATGGTTTTTACACCTTCAAAAATCAGGCGGTGTGGACGACTATAGAAATCACTGCTCACAACACGTTCGGCAACGGTGTCCCAACGTTCATTATCCAGTAAAAGACCACCAATTACTGATTGCTCGGCTTCTAGTGAGTGAGGTGGCACTTTGATTGCGTCGACCTGACTGTCTGAAGGTTTGCGATTTCTGTTTTCCGCCATGACTTTGCTCGATAACTACTATTGACCCACGATTATAACCTTAACCTAACTGAGATGCTTCCCCGAAGCGACAATTACTTGTTAAGAAATCATCATGTGAACCACCCAGGTAATAGCCTGGTTCTTCCGCCTAGCTCTAATAAAAATTAACCTACCATTGACCCAACCAAATATCTGTATCAGTATCATGCCCCTCCTTTTTGATTACGTTCGAGGTTGATGTGTCCCGATACTGGTTACTTAGCTTTAGCCTACTGTGCGCTAGTGCATCGTATGCTGACGAATCAGTACAGCCAGAGCAAAATATTGATGTACCCGACCCACTAAAAACCGAGGTGGAGTTCGGCTATCAAGCTCACACAGGTAACACGGACTCTCGTTCCCTGAATGCTCGTTTGAGTGCTGAATATACGTCAGGTCGACACCGTTCTAATGGTGAATGGAAGTACTACAACTTGTACAAAGACGGTGAAGAAGACAAACGCTCATCCACCTACTCCCTACAGAGTGACTACAAGTTAGGCCCTAAGACATATTTGTATGGCAGCTTTAAAGGGGTGGATTCTCGCTACAGTGCTTATTTTAAAGACTATACGTTGTCAGGTGGTTTGGGTTACCAGTTCTCCTACACTGAGAACTTCATTTTAGAGGTAGAGGTAGGCCCTGGTTTTCGCTATCAAGAGCCAAACTTAGACGAAATAGATGATGACGATATTGTCTTTCCCGATATCGTTAGAGAAGGCATTTTTCGAGGAAATATCAACACAACTTGGCATGCGTTGGATAATTTAAGTTTCGCAGCTGATATTACGTTGGTAACAGGTAGAAGTAACACACGTACTGATAGTGAACTCAGTGTAACCAATGATATTACTGAAGATATTGCACTGAAACTGGCGCACTCTCGTCAGTATCACGATAAAGTGCCTGAAGGCTTAAGCAAAGCAGACAGCGTATTTTCCGTTAATTTACTTTTCGCTTTTTAACCCTTTTTCTCTCAGTTTTAGAAATAAAAAAAGCACCTCCAAGGAGGTGCTTTTTAGTATTTCGTCTTGATACTGAATTACTCAGCAGCAACAACTTGTAGGTTCACAGTTGCGAAAACTTCAGAGTGAAGTTGAACGCTGATCTCGAACTCACCAGTTGTACGTAGAGCACCTTCAGGAAGGCGAACTTCGCTCTTAGCAACTTCAACGCCTGCAGCTGTGATAGCGTCAGCGATGTCACGAGTACCGATAGAACCGAATAGTTTGCCTTCGTCACCAGCTTTAGAAGCGATAACTACAGCTTCTAGAGCGTTAACTTTCTCTGCGCGAGCTTCTGCAGCAGCTAGTTGCTCAGCAACTTTAGCTTCTAGTTCAGCACGACGAGCTTCAAACATTTCAACGTTAGCTTTAGTTGCCATAACTGCTTTACCTTGTGGGATAAGGAAGTTACGAGCGTAGCCAGATTTAACGTTTGCAGTATCGCCAAGACCACCTAGGTTACCAATTTTATCAAGTAGAATAACTTGCATTGCTTAATCCTCTTTCTTAATAAAATGAACCGATTACTGATGCTTGTCAGTGTACGGTAGTAGAGCTAGGTAGCGTGAACGCTTGATAGCACGTGCTAGTTGACGCTGGTACTTAGCGCTTGTACCAGTGATACGGCTAGGTACGATTTTACCAGCTTCAGTGATGTAGTTTTTAAGAGTTGCTACGTCTTTGTAATCAATCTCTTGTACGCCTTCTGCAGTGAAACGGCAGAATTTACGACGACGGAAGAAACGAGCCATGGGCTATCTCCTGATCTTAAATTTGAGTAATGTTGTCGGCGTGTAACACTAATTTTCCCACGCCATTTCGGCCGGTTTGATAAGTGACAAAACCACTTACCTTAATGTTACTGCCTTGAACTAAATTCTGAGTTAGTGCTTGTGACCCAAGCCCGCTGACGACTACCGGCATACGACAATAAACTTGTCGAGGTAAGTCAGCTTCGATAATAGTAGAGCGATGCTCCAGCCAAAACCGACAGTGTTCAATGCCACCAGGGCTTTTACTACGAATGGGCGGTTTGGCAATGGTGCCGCTCAGCTCCATTCGATTGGCCATAAGAAAACTTACTCAGCAGCTTCTGACTTAGCTTCAGGCTTAGCTTCAGAACGCTCTTCACGACGTGGAGCACGCTCTTCTTTTTGCTTAAGCATGATAGATTGCTCAGTGATCGCTGCTTTAGTACGCATGATCATGTTACGTAGAACTGCATCGTTGAAACGGAAAGCAGTTTCTAGCTCATCAATTACAGCTTGGTCAGCTTCAACGTTCATAAGAACGTAGTGAGCTTTGTGAAGCTTGTTGATTGGGTAAGCCAGTTGACGACGGCCCCAGTCTTCTAGACGGTGGATTTTACCGCCAGCTTCAGTGATTGAACCAGTGTAACGCTCGATCATGCCAGCAACTTGCTCGCTTTGATCTGGGTGCACCATGAATACGATTTCGTAATGACGCATTGGTTGCTCCTTACGGATTATTCAGCTTCCACAAATGGCTCAGTCGTCCAGAGGAAGCAAGGAACTAAAGATAATTGACTGAGTTTAAGGAGCACGAATAGTACAGAAAGGGCGTAAAATAGGCAAGTGATTATTTGCTCATCGCAGCGGATATTTAATTTCTTCTAATACTAGAAAACACAAAGGCTGCCAACAACATGGCAGCCTTTAAAATCAGTGTGTTATTGCGCTGGCTTATCGGTGCTTATTTAACTTCAGCCAGTTCAGCGCGCATTTGATCGATCACTTGTTTGTAATCTGGCTCACCGAAAATCGCCGAGCCTGCGACAAACATGTCTGCGCCCGCTTCTGCAATTTCACGAATGTTGTCAACCTTTACACCGCCATCGATTTCTAAGCGGATATCACGACCAGACTCGTCAATCATCTTACGAACGGCACGCAGTTTATCTAGTGTATGAGGAATGAATGATTGACCACCAAAACCAGGGTTTACCGACATCAGTAGAATCATGTCGACTTTATCCATAATAAACTCAAGACTTGCAAGTGGCGTTGCTGGGTTTAGTACCACACCAGCCTGACAGCCGTGCTCTTTAATTAACTGCAGTGTACGGTCTACATGATCAGAAGCTTCTACATGGAACGTAATCATCGACGCACCCGCTTTTGCGAAATCAGGAATAATACGGTCAACGGGTTTCACCATTAGGTGAACATCGATTGGCGCCGTGATGCCATAATCGCGTAGTGCTTTACACACAGGCGCACCAAAAGTCAGGTTTGGTACATAGTGGTTATCCATAACGTCGAAATGCACCACATCCGCACCCGCTGCGAGTACTTTTTCTACATCTTCACCGAGACGAGCAAAATCTGCCGATAAAATGGATGGAGCAATAAGAAAATCTTTCATACCTGACCTCAGTAGTAATGAGCAAACAATCTGCGCGCAATTCTACCGAAGCCAGTGGGGAGATCCACTATTTAGATATAATAGTGTGAGAATTAAGAGTTTGATTTATCCATGTCTGGGGCATGAAAAAGCGCAAGTAGCTCATCAACTTTATTACGACCGTTACCATTACGGCTAATGGTACGCTTTACTTTAACCACATTAAGATCCGCACCGTGATACAACCGACGTGTCAAGGTAGTGTCGTGGTTAGAAATCAACACAGGAATGCCACGTTCAGTCGCTGTTCTTTCAGCAATGTCGGCTAATGCAGCTTGGTCGTCCAACGTGAAACCATTACCTGCGTATGAGGTGAAATTTGCCGTATTTGAAAGCGGCGCATAAGGTGGATCGCAATACACGACGCTCCCTTTGCGCGCACGACGAAATGTTTCAGGATAACCTTCACAAACGAACGTAGCTTTTTTGGCTTTTTCTGCAAAAAACTCCAGTTCCGCCTCAGGGAAATACGGCTTTTTGTAAGAGCCAAACGGTACATTGAAGCCACCTTTTTTGTTGTAACGGCATAGGCCATTAAAACCAAAGCGGTTCATATACAAAAACGCTAAAGAGCGGTACATCACGTCATCGGTTTTATTAAATTCAGCGCGAATGTGTAGGTAGGCTTCTTTGCGGTTGTTCTCAGCGACAAACCAACGCTTCGCTTCAGAGATATACTCTTCAGGGCGTTCTTTCAGCAGGTTGTACAGATTGATCAAATCTGGATTGATATCTGCAAGTAGATAATGGTCATAATCGGTATTCAGAAACACTGAGCCCGCACCAACAAAAGGTTCAACTAGCTTTCGAGCCGGCGGCAAATGACGTTGGATGTCTTCAACCAGTCCGTATTTTCCTCCTGCCCATTTAAGAAAGGCTCGTTGCTTTTTCATCTACTGCTCTATCTATCGACCAAAAATTAAGGCTGCGGAATGTAACATATTTTTCAGGGAAGCTCAGGTTTATTTCACTCGTTCAATTTCACGGTGAACCTGACGGAGTGATTTTGCCCAAGGACTCACCGACTTAACCGAATCTGGCAAGCTTGCGACGGCATCACGAGCCATTTGAATTGTCGGATAATCTTGATATGTGATGATATACCACTCGGTGTCATTACGAACGGTAGGATAAATTCGCACTTGATTATTCAGTTGATGCTCATTGAGAAAGGATTGTACATCTTCCATTGAGGTCATAGCTGCGAGTTGTAAAGTGTAAGCTCTTGGCGATAGCGCTTTTAGTTCTTCACGAGCAAATGAAAACTTCACAACAGGTTGGTTTGCGTCACCCTCTTCTGACTGAGCAGGTGCTTGCGTCATATCTTGATTCGGTTTTACGACTTTAATCAAAGGGGAGCTAGTTTCATCGGCGGTTTCTGTCTTCTCAGTACCTACGACATCATCAATCGCTTTTGTGTCTGCTGAATCAGCTTTACCTTCAAGCAATGCATCGACCACATTCGACTCAATCACCACTCTTTGTTGATTGTCATCACTGCCTACGCTCGCTACTTCTTCTGTCACTGCTGGCGGTAATGAATCAGAATCATCAACCGCACCAGACTTATCAGGACTGCTAGAGCCATCGGTTACAGGTTGCAGTGAAGACTGCGCTGCACTGATTCCTGACTCTTCAAAAGTTGGAATAGCCGTTTGCTCTAAACTGCCAGCAATTTGCTGCGCTTTATCATCAGGACTTGGTTGACTAAGCATCCACCAATAGCCACCAGCAGCAAGCAACAGTAAGACTAATACCACCAACGCAATATTCAGGGGTGAACCGACAATCGAGCGGATAATGATCCTTTTTTCCACTTTCATCTCTCCTAACGCCATGATGTCACCCGGTACTGGGTCGACTTTTTTAAATGCATCTCGAACCCGTTTCTCAGACTCATCATCGACGTAGCGCGCAACAAGTGACTCAAAGAAACGACGAGCTTCCACTTCGGACAACATATCAATATCAAGCTCAACAGGCTTTATCTCTTGTCCATAACTGAGACGTGCTAGCAAACCGTCTAAACGTCCAGACTGTGTAAACAGTAAGACATTGATGGTCCAATTTGGCTTATGGTGCGCCTCTAAGACCAGCATCCAAAGCTCAGAGATAAGTGTCTCACTCAATAAATGCGCATCATCTACAACAATTGCAATGTCACACGGCTCATCACCTAAAAGCCTTTCAAGGCTATCAAGTAAAGGCTCTTGCTGATTAAACAATGCGTCTGAAACCAGTTGATTCAAAATAAGGACGCGATGCTGCACATCGTCTTGATTAGAATGACAAAGTAACAAACATTGATTCTTGTTACTGGCACCCACTTCAAGGTATCGCTGCGCTAACCAAGATTTCCCGTACCCATCATGACCATTAATCGCAATGAGATTGGAACCAAAGTTAGTCAGTAGACCTAATCTATCAAGCAACTCGATTTGAGAATCTAATTCCAGTACGTGAGCAACACTCATCTAATAACCTTAATACACTACAAGAATGACGCCCAAAGGCGCCATTACAAGGTTAAATATCGCGACCGAAGTCTATTGCCTGTTTGAGTACGTCTTGTGTCGTATCAGCAATTACCTCGGCAGTGCCAATGCCTGTAGGCAAAACCAATCGTAATTGACCAGAGAGGACTTTCTTATCTCGCATCATGTGCTTGATGAAGTCATCGAAATTCATACTGTCTGGAGTATGCACAGGCAGTTTTGCACGACGCAAAATCGCAACAATACGCTCAAATTGCTCTTCCGAGATCAGACCACGTAGATGCGACGTTTTGGCCGCCATAACAGTGCCGGAAGATACCGCTTCACCATGCAGCCAATTGCCATAGCCAAGTTCCGCTTCAATCGCATGACCAAAGGTGTGACCTAAGTTAAGCAAAGCACGGATGCCCGACTCTTTCTCATCCTGAGCCACCACTTCCGCTTTTATTTCACAGCAACGTGCGATCGCATAAGTTAGTGCTTCTTCATCCAACGCATACAAGCGCTCAAGATTGTCTTCTAACCATACAAAAAAATCTGCATCGTAAATAATGCCGTACTTAATGACTTCGGCGATACCCGCAGCGAACTCACGTTCAGGCAACGTCGACAGGCAGTTGGTATCAATGATCACTGCTTTAGGTTGGTAAAACGCACCTATCATGTTCTTACCCAACGGATGGTTAACCGCGGTTTTTCCACCAACCGAAGAGTCCACCTGGGATAGTAATGTGGTCGGTATTTGAATAAAGTCGACCCCACGCTGGTAACAGGCAGACGCAAAACCCACAAGGTCGCCAATAACACCACCACCTAACGCGATGATCACAACATCACGAGCATAACTCCCTTCCAGTAAGAAGTTCATTACTTGATTAAATACATCCAAGTTTTTGTACTGTTCACCGTCAGGCAATTCTAACAAGGATGCACTACAACCGAGCTGCTCGAGTTGCTTTAAAATTTTGTCTGCATACAAAGGCGCCACTGTGACATTACTGATCACAACAACTTTTTGTTTTGCATTTTTGTTTGAGAGAACTTGAGAGAGGTACGCCGGGTCCTCAAATAACCCGGCGCCAATAGAGATTGGGTAGCTACGCTCAGCTAGGTTGACCGTAATCCGTTCCATCGGTTTGCTCCAATTAAAAAAAAGATAAAGACTTATCTCTCTTCTAGCATTTTTACGATCTGGTTGGCTACCACTTTTGCACTTTGATCGTCAGTGCGAACAGTGTAATCCGCTACTTCTTCATATAAAGGATTACGTTCTTCAGCTAATTGCTCCAATACTTCGCGAGGGTTATCCGTTTGAAGTAAAGGACGCTTCTTGTCGCGGTTTGTACGCGCAAGTTGCTTTTCAATCGTCGTTTCTAAGTAAACAACAACACCACGTGCCGAAAGACGATTGCGGTTTTCTTTGCTCTTAACAGAGCCACCGCCAGTCGCAAGCACGATGCCTTGCTCTTGTGTTAGGTCTTCAAGTACCGCTTCTTCACGCTTGCGGAAGCCTTCTTCACCTTCTACATCAAAAACCCAAGAGATGTCTGCACCAGTGCGTTCTTCGATCACTGTATCGGAGTCAACAAACTCCATATGCAGTTGCTGTGCTAGATGTCTACCAATTGTACTTTTGCCGGCGCCCATTGGGCCAACAAGGAAAATATTACGTTTCTCAGCCATGTTTAGCAGTAATTTACAACATTGATTCAATAAGATCGCCACAAGAAAACACAGCTAAACTGCTGTTCTACAAGGCTTGTGGCACCAGTTCCTCACAGATAATTCGTGATAAGACCCGAAATTATCCAAGCATGGTGCCACTATTGCAACTTTATTTTTGATTTAATCAGTTTTTCCCGAGACAGAACTACTGAATCACCACCTTAGGCGTGACGAAAATTAACAGCTCACTTTTGCCAACATTCTCATAACTTCGACGAAAAAGAGCACCTAATAGCGGCAGGTCGCCCAACAAAGGCACTTTGTCCACCGAGTTAGTAATGCTGTGCTGAAAAATACCACCAAGAACGACCGTTTCACCGTTATTCACTAACACTTGCGTCCCGATACGTTGAGTATCAATCGCAACAGCTTCACCAGTGCCGGTCTTCACTACTTGTCCAGGTCTATCTTGCGTGACACTTAAATCCAATACTAAGCGGTTATCCGGTGTGATTTGCGGGGTTACCTTCAAACTTAATACCGCCTTTTTGAACGTCACCGTCGTTGCACCACTTGATGATGACTCTAGGTAAGGAATCTCTGTACCTTGTTCGATATAGGCAGGTTTCTTATTGGTAGTGATCAAACGTGGGCTCGAGATAATCTCAGCTTTAGACTCTTGTTGCAGAGCAGAAAGCTCAAGATCCAACAAGGTGTCTGAACCTAACTTTGCGACCTGAAAAGCAATGCTGGTCGCATTCGGACTGGTTGCAGCTAAGTTTACATTTAGGAAGTCATCGATCCCCACTCCATCACCGTCACCACCGTCGTCGCCCCCTTCTCCATTATAGAGACCGATCGTGGCAAGGTTGTTCTCAATAGAACCGCCCACTGTATTACTGCCATTAATAGACGTAAAACCCCAACGAATCCCTAACTCATCCATGTTACCTTCATTGATGGTCACAATACGCGCCTCAATTTGAACCTGTTTAACTGGAATATCCAAAGACTCAATAATTTCTCGAATCACCTCGATGTTTTCAGGTAACTCTCTAATCAATAACGAGTTAGTTCGCTCATCAATGGTCATACTGCCGCGCTCTGACAGCATGCTGATATTTCCTTCACCATTGATCATCTCCGCAATGTCTGATGCTTTAGCAAAATTAACTTTGATGATTTCAGATGAAAGCTCTCCCATTTCTTCCGTCAGTTTTTGTTTTTCTAACTGCTGCTTCTCACGCAAGTCCAGCTCATCAGTCGGAGCAACTAAAATCACGTTGCCATCAACACGCTTATCTAACCCCTTAACTTGCAATATAATATCCAGCACTTGCTGCCAAGGGACACCATCAAGACGAAGCGTGAGGTTGCCTTCCACAGAGTCGGAGACAACCAAATTGAATTGGTTGTAATCAGCAATAAGCTGCAAGACGTTTCGCACAGGAATATCTTGGAAGTTAATCGAAATAAGCTTACCTTCTCTTTCTAAAATGCTTTTATCTGGGGCTTTCTCATTAGGTTTGATCTTCGCTACTTTGATTTCCAAAAAACGCCCCGTTAAACGGTAATCATGCTTGTATTCTTCATTGATGTGCGCAACCAAGCGCGTCGTCGAGGTGTCGCGAAACACTTCTACGCTCTCAACCACAGTCGAAAAGTCTTTCACGTCTAGGAGATACAATTGCTCGTCTTTTACTGAAGTGTTAAGCAAATCGATACTTAACCCTTCCTGTACACGCTTGATATCTACAATCGCGGCCGGTGACGCCAATTCGACGACAATCACCGCGTCTTTATCTTTATTAGTTCGAAAGTCGATACTTTTTAGGGCATTGGACGAAACTTCTTCAGCTGCCGCTAAAGGGGCTAAAAATACAAACAACCATAAGGAGAAGAGCCCAGTAAGTATCCTTGGTGTACGTGTTAATCCTTGTCTCATTTTCATTACTCAATATCAAAAATAAATGGGGCTATCTCAAAGCCAACTTAACTTTACGTTTTTGCCAACATCCTAAGCCGTCGGGCAACGTTTCATTAATCAACAAGTAGGAGTGGCTGACATGGGTCACTTTGCCATTATTGCGTCCGAGGTATTGACCCGGCTTAACTTTATAGACGTTGCCATTGGGAGCCTGAACGAGGCCAGAAACCGTGTTATCCATGCCCATGACCCCTTTCAAACGTAATTGGCTTAATGGGAATTTTTCTAATTTTCCAGTTCGCCTTCTTGAGGGCGGTTGCCAACAATCTTTTCTTGCAACTGGCTGAGTCGCGATGATGGCTTCTTTGGGTAATTCAAAGGGTGCACGCTGTACTTCCGGTGCGTACGTGACTGCAACATACTTGTCTGCGGGCTTAAGCTTCTCGACCTCTCGACGCGCCTGTGTTTCCACTCCTCGAATAAAATCCGTCAATGATTCATCATTCGCCTGGCAGCCCATCAATAGAGAACCCATCAATACCAACAACAAAGACTTACTTGTCATTTTTCGTCTCCTCCGGCTTAAACTGATAGGTGTTAGCGCGCACCCGAAAGTGCAGGGTTTCGCTCTCTTGGCTGACACGTTGCCAAGTCACATCTTTAAACGTGATGATTCGAGGTAGCGTCGCTATTGCCTGAGAAAAATGGCCGATGTCATGAAAGTCGCCCGTTAACTCTATGTTTAAAGGAAGACGATAAAGGAAGTGCTCTGATTGTTTTTCGCCCCAGTCGATTCGGGTGAAAGTCAGCTTATTGTCGATGCCAAGCTCATTCACTGAAGCGAGCATTGTAGCCAGCTCTTTTTGCGCAGGCAGTTGTTGCAGTAATAACTCGTAACGAGTGGTAAGTTCATCCAATTGAGATTGAAGCTGAGGCAACGCTGCCACTTTGTTCGCTTTGATCTTCAATGCCACCTTGAGTGTCTGCTCCTGCTGGATCAAGTGATTCAACTGTTCTTCTTTCGGTTTAAGGTAAAACCAATAACCTAAGCCTTGAATCGCTATGATCAGAAGCGCGATTACTACAATCTGGGGCAACAATGGCCACTCGGCCATTTCATCTATTTCGAGATCCTGCCAATCAACCACGTTGAGCCTCCAATTTCTTCTCCGTTACTTTGAACATGAAAGACACTTTGAATGTTTGAAACTCTTTCCCAAAACGGGCTTTGCCGTGAACGATGGAATGCATTTCTACGTCGTTCAACTTGGCCGAGCGCTCCATGTTGTCCAGCATCGTGGCAAGTTTTGGAGTGCTATCTGAGATCCCAGAGATCTCAATTTCCAGATCATTCATTTTGATCTTGTCGACATATACACCTTCAGGGATAACGGCAGGCATTAAGTTCATGAACTCGGTCGTTTTGTTTCGTCCGTTTTGTAAACCTTCAACGACCTTTAGACGTTCGAGGATTTTGCTGTGCTCTTGCTCTGCAATTTTCATTGCTTCAATACGCTGGTCGAGTTCGGCAATGTAGTGAGTGAGGTAATCGAGCCGCTCCTGTTGTTGATCTTGTTGGTACTCAAAAAACTTTCCAATACCCCACTGGATGCCAACAGCGACCAACATGCCTAATGCGACCAAACTGATGAAGCGACGTCGGTGCTCTTCTCTTTGATTCTCTCGCCAAGGAAGTAAATTAATGCGATAAAGCACGGGCGCCTCCTAGCCAATGAATGCCACGAACGGCCAGTCCGGCTGCTGTTGAGAAATGCTGCCAATCCACAGCACGACGCTTACGCTTAGACACCTTCATCTCAAATAGCCCTAGCGGATTTAGCAATTCACACTCTAACGACAATTGTTGAGACAACTCTTCTACGAGCATGGGAGTGGAGGCCCCTTCCCCTGATAACCAGATACCCTTGATGTTTTGTGAGCCATTGATTGAGGTATAGAGCTGCATCTGGCGCTTTACTCGCTCTACGATTTGACGGTTAAACAGCTCTGTTTTCTCCTGAGCATCATCGGACAGAAAATCGACTGGAGAAGCGCTGTTTGCTCCGCGTGTGCCGTAAGCAAACTCTTTGTGAAACAGTTCACCTTGTTCGGTAAACATGGTGAAGGAGCTCGATAAAGTGCCAATATCGAGTAAGCAGTATTTGTTTTTGTCAGGAAAGCGATCGGCGGTGAGCTTCCAGATATGACCAAGGCTTTGCGAATGCACGTCCACTAAAACAGGTTTTAGTCCGGACTTTTGTAATGCATCGACTCGGCCTTCTACCACATCTTTTCTTGTCGCAAACACTTGATAGCTATCACTGCCACTCTGCCCGCCCTCAGCGCGAAGACGAACGAAGTCTAAACTCAGCTCTTCGACAGGGAATGGCGATTGATGAGAAAAGGCTTGTATCACTGCAAACTCAACTTCACTCTCTTCAAGATTTTGTTCTATTTGCAGTTTCTTGCTAATTACCGAGTTATCAGGAACTGAGATCGCAACTTTTTTAGCACCAAAAGGCAGTTCTTTTTTTATCTGCTTGAGGGTCTTTACAATTTCTTGATGATTTATGGTGTTATTTTCAGCGACAATACCTTCCTTTAGTAATATTTCTTTGTAACCCAACAGAGCGTAATTGTTGCCTGTGGGTTTAAGTACTACGGCTTTGAGGCTGTTATGGCCTATATCGATGCCGGTAACGATTAGCTTATCCATCTCTTACTCTCGCTCCGAAATTTCTTCGTGCAAAGGTTGTTATTAGCATCCAAATAAGAGTTAATATCTCTTATGTGCTAAATTTTTGACCTAAGAGTACAAGGGTTTGCCGTTACACAGCCTCAACCAATCAGGGATTCTCCGGTGAAGTTCATAAAGCGTTTATTATTTTTAACATTGATTTGCATAATTCTTGGAGTCACCACAATATTTGGCTTCTATCAGTACGTGAAGCCTGAATTGCCAGATGTTGCAACTCTAAAAGACGTTGAATTACAAACACCTATGAAGGTGTTTAGTCAAGACGGGAAGCTGATCGCACAGTTCGGTGAAAAGCGTCGTATTCCTGTTACTTATGACGAAATTCCTCAAGACTTAATTCACGCGCTCATCGCAACCGAAGATAGCCGTTTCTACGAGCATCCCGGTATCGACCCTATCGGCATCACTCGTGCAGCTGTTGTTGTTGCGGTTTCAGGCTCGGCTAAACAGGGTGCAAGTACGATTACGCAACAGCTAGCTCGTAACTTCTTCTTATCTAATGAGAAGAAGATCATGCGTAAGATTAAAGAGATTTTTATTGCTATCCATATTGAGCAGCTTTTAAGTAAGCAAGAAATCATGGAGCTTTATGTCAATAAAATCTTCCTTGGTTACCGCTCATATGGCTTTGGTGCTGCCGCTCAAGTGTATTTTGGCAAGAGCCTTGATGAATTGACGTTAAGTGAGATTGCAACACTCGCTGGTATGCCAAAAGCGCCATCAACCATGAACCCAATTTACTCTCTTGAGCGCGCAACAAAACGCCGTAACGTTGTATTAATGCGAATGCTTGATGAGAAATACATTACACAAGAGCAGTATGACGAAGCACGCAATGAACCTATTGTGGCGCGTTATCATAGCGCTGAAATTGAGCTTTCAGCGCCTTACGTAGCAGAGTTGGCTCGTGCATGGGCAGTAAAAGAGTACGGTGAAGAAGAAGCTTACACCTCTGGCTTGAATATCTACATGACTGTGGATTCTAAACTGCAAGATGCTGCAAATACGTCTGCGGTAAATAACCTCTTGTCATACGATGAACGTCATGGCTACCGTGGTGCAGAAAGTGTGCTTTGGAAAGAAGGGGAAGCAGCCTGGGGCAATGAGCAAATAGAAAAGCACCTGAAGAAACAGCCAACTTATGGTGACCTTTACCCTGCGGTTGTGACGAAAGTCGATGATAAGACGGCGCAAGTATGGGTTAAGAACCATGAAGAGCAAACCATCCCTTGGACTGGAATGCACTGGGCGCGTAAGTACATTACCGATAACCGCCAAGGCTCAACACCAAAGTCAGCGCATGATGTGCTAGCGACAGGTCAACAAGTTTGGGTTCGCGAAGTAAGTGAAACCGATGAAGATGACAACACAACACTGAGCTGGAAACTGAGCCAAGTGCCGACAGCAAACACCGCGTTTGTTGCGATGAACCCAGAAAATGGCGCGATATTGTCGCTGGTTGGTGGTTTCAACTTTGTGCACAGCAAGTTTAACCGTGCAACCATGTCAGTGCGTCAGGTTGGTTCAAGTATCAAGCCTTTCATCTACTCGGCAGCAATTGACAAAGGACTAACTCTAGCCACTTTGATTAACGATGCGCCGATTAACAAGTGGGATGCAGGCTCTGGTTCAGCTTGGCGACCAAAAAACTCACCACCAACTTATGGTGGTCCAACGCGTCTTCGCCTCGGCTTAGCTCAATCAAAAAACGTCATGGCAGTGCGTACACTCCGTGAAGTTGGCCTCGAGGAGACACGTCAGTACCTTACTCGTTTCGGTTTTGATATTAACCAAGTACCACGCTCTGAGACCATCGCACTCGGAGCTGGTAGCTTAACACCAATGAAAGTGGCACAAGGTTACTCTGTGTTTGCGAACGGTGGTTATTACGTTGAACCATTCTATGTAGAACGCGTGGAAGATGCATTCGGTGAAGTACTGTTTAAAGCCAATCCAAAGAGTGTTTGTCATAAGGATTGTCCGCAAATGAGCGAGCAGCCAGAAAATCGCTACGCTGATGAATTTGGCGAACAAGACGTCGCGATTGATGGCCTTGCAACAGACAATGCCCTTGAAAATGATGAACCTCAATATGCACCGCAAGTTATCTCTGAACAGAATGCATTCTTAATGCGTGAGATGATGTACAGCAACATTTGGGGTGGCGGTAACTGGCGTGAAGGCACAGGTTGGAATGGTACAGGCTGGCGCGCGCAAAAACTTGGTCGTCGTGATATCGGGGGTAAAACGGGTACAACGAATGATTCCAAGGATGCTTGGTACAATGGCTATGGACCTGGTGTCGTTGCGATAGCTTGGGTTGGCTTTGATGATCACTCACGTGCACTTGGCCGCACCACTGTTAACAGCAACCTAGGGCAAGGCCAAATTTCTGGTGCCGAGTCGGGTGCGAAAACCGCAGAGCCTGCTTGGATTGACTTCATGCGTGTTGCGCTAGAAGGGACGCCGGAGCAAGGTAAAAATATTCCAGAGGATATTATTCGAGTTCGTATTGATCGCAACAGCGGTATGCTAACGCACAAGGTAGATAGCACATCAATGTTCGAATACTATGAAAAAGGCACGGAGCCTACCGAATACGCTGGCGACCGTTTAGAAGATAGTATTTATTCTTCAGGCTCTGGCGCAGAAGAACTGTTCTAAATCACAAAAGCACAAGGGAGAGCATCAAGCTCTCCCTTTTTTATGTCTGCTTTTTATGCTGCTGCATTCAATGATGGATAAGAAGCCAACACCTCTTTAATCTTCGCTGCTAAAGCTTCAAACCTAGCTCGTAATGGTGAGCCCGGACGGTATACGAGAACGATATTACGCGAGGGGGTTGGGTTAACAGCTGGTACGTAGCATACGCCATCTTTTTGCTTCTCATTAGGGATAGAAAGCTGAGGCAATAACGTAATCCCCGCACCGGCAGCAACCATATTGCGCAACGTCTCCAAGCTGGTGGCTTTGAAACGCTCATCGTCTTTTGCACCAGCGGCAAAACAAAAACCTAACGCTTGATCTCGCAGACAGTGGCCGTCTCCCAACGCTAAAACGGTTTTACCATTCAGCTCCAACATATCAACATGGTCGAGAGAGGCCCACTCGTGGTCACATGGCACTGCGACACTTAATGGCTCTTGATACACTTCGATCTCTTTAAATGGCGCAGTTTCATCAACCGAAGCTAAAACTAAGCAATCTAGTTTGCCTTCTTCCAATTGACGCACTAATTGATGTGTCTGAGCTTCGTGCAGAAATAGCTCCAGCTCAGGAAATGCTTCTTTTATCTGCGGCAGAATTTTGGGTAATAGATAAGGCCCAACCGTCGGGATGAAACCAATATGCATCGGTCCAGTCATGGCTCCGCTTTGACCGCTTGCCATATCTCTGAAGGTTTTCACTTCACTTAAGATGCGTTTAGCCTGCTCCACCAGCTGTAACCCTGAATCGGTAAACAAAACACGTCGGCTGCTTCGCTCTAAAAGCGTGGTCCCGAGTTCATCCTCTAGTTTACGAATTTGCCCACTCAATGTTGGCTGGCTAACAAAACATGCCTCTGCCGCTTTGCGAAAGTGCTTATGTTCCGCAAGTGCAACTAAGTACTCAAAATCTCGAATATTCATAATTCACGCTTCGCTTCTTTAACAATAGCTAATACCTATCAAAACCATAACACCAAACGATTAGAGCTATCAAAGGATTTTTACAATAATGGGCTCAACAAAACGAAACAGAGCGACGAAAAACGCTAAGCTCTATACGCATAATTTAAAATAGTTAAAGGAAATCATTATGTTTGTATCTAAAGAAGGTCAACAAGTCCCTCAAGTTACTTTTCCAGTTCGTCAAGGTGACTCTTGGGTGAATGTAACGACCGATGAGCTATTTAAAGGTAAGACCGTTATCGTATTTAGCTTACCGGGTGCATTTACTCCAACCTGTTCATCAAGCCATCTACCTCGTTACAACGAATTGTTCCCTGTATTTAAAGAGCACGGAGTGGATGAGATTATTTGTGTCTCGGTCAATGATACGTTCGTGATGAATGCATGGAAACAAGACCAAGAAGCAGAAAACATTACCTTCATCCCGGATGGTAATGGTGAATTCACCGATGGCATGGGTATGTTAGTGGATAAAAATGACATCGGCTTTGGCAAACGTTCATGGCGTTACAGCATGCTAGTAAAAGATGGCGTAGTGGAAAAAATGTTCATTGAGCCAAACGAACCAGGCGACCCATTCAAGGTGTCAGACGCAGATACGATGCTGAACTACATAGCGCCTGACTACAAAACGCAAGAATCCATCACGGTGTTCACTAAACCAGGCTGCCCTTTCTGTATGAAAGCGAAACAAAATCTAATTGACCACGGTCTTCAATATGAAGAAGTGATTCTGGGTAAAGACGCAACAACAGTTAGTCTACGAGCTATATCTGGTCGCACGACTGTTCCACAAGTCTTTATCGGTGGCAAGCACATCGGCGGTAGCGAAGAGCTAGAAGCGTATCTAGGCTAAGCTGTCCATAGCCTACACCCTCGGTCTCCGGTGCCTTTGGCTCGGAGGCCAACCCTAAACCACTTCTTCTACTAGTCTAGATAAGTAGTTATCTGCCAATAAGGTGACTACTTATCCAGATTCAACTATCCAATTCACTCTCCAAGCTCAATGTAGCTAGCTTGGCTTAGAACAAAAGCGAGAGTTCACGATGAAACAAGTTAATGTCGACGTAGCGATTATTGGTGGCGGGACGGCTGGTCTTGGTGCTTATCGAGCAGCAAAAGCTCATACCAACAGCGTGGTAATGATTGAGGGCGGTCCCTACGGAACAACCTGTGCTCGTGTCGGATGCATGCCGTCTAAGCTGTTAATTGCGGCAGCAGAAAGTGTTCATCAAATCGAAAAAGCACCTGGATTTGGGATACACCCGCAAGGTGAAGTACGAATTAACGGACGAGAAGTTATGGATCGTGTAAAGCGCGAACGCGATCGTTTTGTTGGCTTTGTGCTTGAAAGTGTCGATGATATTCCCGCTGAAGACAAACTATCGGGCTACGCGAAGTTTGCCGATGACCACACTCTCATCATAGATGATCATACTCAGGTCACCGCACAGCGCATTGTTATTGCGACAGGATCTCGTCCAGCATATCCGGCAGCTTGGAATGAACTGGGTGATCGCCTAGTGATTAACGATGATGTATTTGACTGGGATGACTTACCAGAGTCAGTGGCAGTATTTGGCCCAGGAGTCATCGGCCTTGAATTGGGTCAGGCTTTACACCGCCTAGGAGTAAACGTGAAGCTCTTTGGCCTTGGAGGACAAGTGGGCCCACTGACAGACCCAGAGGTGATGGCGTATGCAGATAAAGCCTTTAAGGAAGAGTTCTACCTTGATGCAGATGTAAAAGTCGAAAGTATGAAACGCATTGCTTCGTCAGGCAATGACGGCGAAGACAAGGTCGAAATCCAATTCATCAACCATGATGGTGAATTAGAAACTTTCGTTGTCGATTACGTATTGGCCGCAACGGGTCGTCGTCCAAACGTCGATAAGCTGGCGATCGAGAACACCAATGTGGCTCTCGATGAACGTGGCGTACCAACGGCGGATCACTACACATTGCAAACTTCGGTAGAGAGCATCTTCATCGCAGGTGATGCAAGTAACCAAATTCCACTGCTGCACGAAGCCGCTGACCAAGGCCGTATTGCTGGAGACAACGCAGGCCGTTTCCCAGATATTCGTGCGGGTCTGCGTCGCTCACCAATTTCAGCCGTGTTCTCCGACCCTCAAATTGCTATGGTTGGAGAAACATATAAACAACTAGAAACACGTCTAGGCACATGTGGATGTTTCGCAACCGGTGAAGTCTCGTTTGAAAATCAAGGACGTTCGCGCGTCATGCTTCGTAATAAAGGCATTCTGCATGTCTACGGAGAGCAAGGCACTGGACGTTTTTTAGGTGCAGAAATGATGGGCCCGAATGCAGAGCATCTTGCTCACCTTTTAGCATGGGCGCACCAAAATAGGATGACGATTTCTGAGATGTTAGATATGCCCTTCTATCACCCAGTGATTGAAGAAGGCGTCCGCACCGCTCTACGTGATTTGAATGCAAAACTACACTTAGGGCCAGAAATGGTGAAACATTGTCTTGACTGCGGCCCTGGCTGCTAACGCTTTCAGGCTTCTATCTAAATATAAAGCAAAGCCTCGTCATCAACGAGGCTTTGCTTTGCTACTTCGGCGCAATAAAATCTCTCTTACGCTGCCATCATTGCATAGCGGCTGACCATATAAATCGCGACAACACCGATCATAAAGAACCCACCAGCGATACTCAGCGCAAGTTTCAACTCTGTCGACATCATTATATTTCCTGTTAAAGACTGACAGCACACCATACATCAATTACGTGCCACAAAGCTTTTACAAAGCTAACTTTCCATTTTTGGTTGTGTCATGGCGCTCTAAGCCCGTGTAAGAAACGCTTTCCACCATTTAGTTAGATATATAATCTGAAGCAACACTAATGGTTTGGAAAACACTATGACTTGTCGCCGCTGCGAGGAACATTGGTTTTGGAAAAAACTTGGACGTTGCCAACGATGCTTGGATCAATTGACGGTACTTTCTGTACTGTGTTGGATTGTGTGGTGGTTTACGCTCAAAGATGATCCACAAAGCATCGAGTCGATCGCTTTGATCTTTGCCGGCTTCGCTTTCAACGTTTTGTTGTTTCTACACTTATGGATGCGTTTTGTCATCTTGCCTTGGCAACGTCGAAAGGGACAAAAAAAGGCCAATAAAAAAGAGAAAAGTGACAGATAGAAAAAAGCCCCAAAACCAATGTCAGTTCTGGGGCTCTCTTAGATTCTTCTAAGAAAAAGCAGTGGTACTTTAATAGACCGGGCTTCCTCTCAAAGGTTCCAAATTTTTTCGATTTTTTTAGCGAATACTGATGTAAGTAAACAGGAAAATGACTATGTCATTGAATGCTAATAAAATCACTCCACAACTTCAGTTCATGCCACATGCGTTTTTTGGATCACTTGCTCCATTAAATTGATCTCAAGCGCTACCTCATCACATGCATGTTGACGTGGGCACTGATCGCAATCTTTCAGAACTTTCTCCGGCAGTAATGACTTCGATGTAGGTAAAAAGCTTTGCTTCATAAAGAACTCAGGCGTTCGCGTTAGAACAAAGACTTTCTTGATCGCCATCTGGCGCGCTTTCTCAACCAAATAGTTCACAATCGCACTGCCCTGCCCTTGGCCTTGCCAGCCCGCTTCGATACCAAGAGAGCGTATTTCTGCCAACCCTGAGTCATACACATATAGAGAAGCGCAACCCGTCACTTCACCATGATGCTCAGCCACCGCAAAAGAGCCAATATCTCTCACGAGCTCATTACGAGAGCGCGGAAGATTCTCACCAAGGTTCGCCCAGTAAGCAACCATACCTTCCAACGTTTCAATGTCCGTCAAACGTGCAGGACGCACTTTCACCGCCGAGCTGTCACGCTGGCTCAGGCGCTTATCCGCTTGTTCTACCGCGTAAGCGACCTGGTGAGGCGAAACCCCCCCCAAAGCACAACGCTTTTCCAAACACGAATCGATAGTCAGAATGTCATACACATCCGCTTCAATGACTTCTGAGAAGGCTTTTAACTCTTCGATAGACAGCTCTTCTAGCGCACAACCTTTAGCAATAGCACCAACGACCGCGACACCGACGATGTGGTGAGCTTCACGGAATGGGATGCCTTTCGCCACTAGGTAATCAGCTAACTCCGTCGAGTTTGCGTAACCTTGTTTCGCCGCTTCTAGTGTGCGCTCGCCATTCACTTTAATACCGTCAAAACACAGAGCTGCCATTTCCATGCAGTCGTTCCATGTATCTAAAGCGTCAAACAACCCTTCTTTATCTTCCTGCATGTCTTTGTTGTACGCCAATGGCAAAGCTTTAACTGTCATCATCATGCTCGATAATGCGCCATAGACACGCCCTGTCTTACCACGGATCAACTCAAGTGCATCTGGGTTTTTCTTCTGTGGCATTAATGACGAACCAGATGTCACCGTATCCGCTAACTCAATGAAGTTTGACTCGCCTGAATTGTAGAAGATCATATCTTCTGCAAGACGAGAAAGGTGAAGCATAGAAATCGACGCCACCGACATCAGTTCCATCACATGATCACGATCTGAAACCGAATCTAGTGAATTACGCGTAGCACGGTGGAAACCGAGATTATGTGCTAATTGTTCGCGATCAATCGGATAAGCCGTTCCCGCTAAAGCACCCGAGCCAAGTGGACAAGTGTCGAGACGCTGTAAGGCATCATTCAGACGAGAGTAGTCACGCTCGAACATTTCAACATAAGCCAAGCACCAGTGAGCAAAGGTTACAGGTTGAGCACGCTGAAGATGAGTATAGCCTGGCAATACGGTGCCTTGGTGCTGTTTAGCAACATGGACCATTTGTGCTTGTAGGCGATCTAAAGCAATCAACAATTGCTGACCTTGCTGACGACACCAAAGTTTCAAGTCTGTGGCGACTTGGTCATTACGAGAACGCCCAGTGTGGAGTTTTTTACCTAAATCTCCCACTTTACTGATTAGCTGCTGTTCAACCCAAGAGTGGATATCTTCTGCATCAGAGCGAAGAATTTGGTGAGGGTCTTCCATCACTTCTAACTTCAGCTCATTTAAAGCAAGTTCCAGTTTTTGCTGTTCTTCTGCCGATAGCACATCAACAGAAAGCAGAGCTTTAGACCATGCGATTGAACCTACGATGTCTTGCTCAGCCAATCGGTAGTCAAAACGCAACGAATCATTGAACTCTTTAAATCTGGTGTCTGCCGCTTGGGTAAATCTTCCGCCCCATAATGCCATTGCGTCTCTCCTGATGACTATTGCTTACTCTAACGTTCTCGAATGAGTAGTAACCAATTTGATGGTCATTTGCTCACTTTTTCTTATGTGTCAACGTTACGGCAATTTCGATAAAAAATAAAGTATAAATTCAATATTTTTACATATATATTCAAGCCAAATTTAGGTACCCGCTTTTAGAAACCAAAAGACCCGCCTATAAATGGCGGGTCTTTATTCAATCCAAGATGGATGTTAAGGGATTATTTCTTCTGGCTGTTCAATGCACGAATACGGCTTGATAGCGAGTAAAGACGGATGAACCCACCTGCATGGCTTTGGTCGTAAACTTCATCTTCACCAAAAGTCGCGAACTCTTCTGAATACAAGCTGTTGTCAGAACGTTTTTGCGTGACTGTCGCTTGACCTTTGTAAAGCTTAACAACCACTTCACCGTTAACGTCTTGCGCTAGCTCTTCTGAAGCAGCAAGGATAGATTTACATAGTGGCGTAAACCAACGGCCATCGTATACAAGGTGAGACGCTTTTAGACCTAGCTCCTCACGGAATTCGAATGATGATTTGTCTAGCACAAGCTGCTCTACAGCACGCAGCGCTTCCATCATGATGGTGCCTCCCGGTGTTTCATAACAACCACGAGACTTCATCCCAACAAGACGGTTTTCCACGATATCGATACGGCCAACACCGTGCTTAGCGCCCTTCTCGTTTAGGTAAACCAGTGCGTTGTATGGTGTCATCGCTTCACCATCAACTTCGACCACTTCACCTTTTTCTACTTTCAGCGTGACGTATTCCGCTTCATTTGGCGCTTGCTCTGGGTCGACAGTCCACACCCAGCAGTCTTCGTTTGGTGCGTTCCACGTATCTTCTAAAACGCCGCCTTCCGTCGAAATGTGCCATGCGTTTGCATCACGTGAATAGATCTTAGTAAGAGACGCAGAACAAGGAATATTACGCTCAGCGAGGTAATCCAAACACTCTTCACGGCTCACTAGGTCCCACTCACGCCAAGGTGCAATCACTTGTAAGTCCGGTGCTAGTGCTGCAAATGCACCTTCGAAACGCACTTGGTCGTTACCTTTACCTGTACAGCCATGACACAGTGCGTCCGCGCCCACTTTACGTGCCACTTCAACCTGCGCTTTGGCAATGATTGGACGCGCCATTGATGTACCTAGCAGGTACTTACCTTCGTAGTACGCGCCGGTTTTTAGTGTCGGGTAAATGTAGTCTGCGACCATTTCTTCTTTCAAGTCAGCGATGTAGCACTCAGAAGCACCAGAGGCTTTTGCTTTCGCTTCAATGCCTTCTAGCTCTTCGGCACCTTGACCAACATCGGCAACGAAAGCCACTACTTCACAGTCGTAGTTCTCTTTTAGCCACGGGATAATTACTGAAGTATCTAGACCGCCTGAGTATGCGACTACCACTTTATTTACGTTCACTTTGCTCATGTTTTTTCTCCAAACTTAACTGGCGCTGCGCTCGGCGGTCAGTGCCAACTACGACTTCCTAATATTGAATTCTTTTGCTGATGCTTATTGAGGCAAGAATTGAGTACCAATACTTTCACCAGCGAATAACTGTGCTAATTTTTCTGGGTAACGCCAGGTCGCGACTTCAATTGGACGGCCAAGATCATTGGCGGCCTCCAAAGCGGCTTTAACTTTGACGATCATGCCATCGGTGATCACATGTCCATCGATCAACGAGTTAGCTTGCTGCTCTGACAGGGTTTTGATCAAATGGCCTTTTCCATCTAATACACCACTCACGTCTGATAACAGGACTAACTCCGCATCTAATGCGCCCGCAACCGCGACTGCTGCTTGATCAGCATTCACATTCATCATCTGGCCATCTTTGGTTAAACCAATTGAACTGATGATCGGCAGTGCACCTGTGTTTAGCACCGCTTGTAATAGTGCTGAGTCACCCGGTGATGCTTTGCCTACCGCGCCGAGTTCTGGGTCAAGTTCTTCAACAAGACACAAACCACCATCCGCAAGGCTAAGGCCCACAGCGTTAAGACCGTCCGTAATCGCTTGACCTTGAAGTAACTTATTCGCAGTGCCTGCAAGCGCGCCTGCAATCACAGGAATTTGATCGTAAGGCGTTACGCGTAAACCGTTTTTCTTTACGGTTTCAAGCTGAAGCTTTGCCATCAACTCATCAACTAGGTAGCCACCGCCATGAACGATGGCGATTTGTCGCTGTGCCGATTTTTGGTAAGCCGCAATGGCACCAAACAGTTGGCTTAAGGTTTGAGTGCATGATAGAGCTGCACCACCTAGCTTAATGACTAAAGGAGCTTGATTGGTTTGCGTCATCGCATTTCCCTCTTTCAACGACTACAGCAACGCTGTCAGTTCTGGGTAACCGTAATGAATATTGAGACATTGCATCGCTTGACTCGATGCACCTTTAAGTAGGTTGTCGATAGCTGAAATCACAATGATGTGTTCGCCTTGTACCTTCCAGCCGATATCGCAGAAAGGGGTATTTTCGACATCCTGAATACGTGGAATACCGTCGCCTTTAAGACGCACCGCAGGCTTGCCTTGATAAGCTTGTTCAAACGCCTGTGCCACTTGTGCTTCTGTCACACCTTGCGCAAGCTTCATGGTGATAGTGGCAAGAATGCCGCGTTTAAAGTTGCCGAGGTGCGGAGTAAAAATCACATCGCAACCCAAGTGCTGAGCAATCTCTGGCTGGTGACGATGGTCAAATACACCATAAGGTTGCAAGCTCACTTCACAGAAGCTGTTAACCATGGAGGCTTTACGCCCTGCACCAGATACACCACTGGTTGCGTTGATCACTGGCCATTGGTTGGTATCAAGCAACGCATGTTCTAATAAAGGTTTGATTGCAAGCTGTGAAGCGGTTGGGTAGCAACCTGCTACTGCAATCAAAGGAGTGGTTTTTATTGATTCTTGGTTCCACTCTGCTAAGCCGTATGCTGCTTTATCTAACCAGTTGTTATGTTGATGTGCGAAGCCATAAAAAGTGTCGTAAAAGCCTTCACTTTTCACACGGAATGCACCCGATAAATCGAATACCTGACAGCCTGCCTCCAAGAAAGTTGGGGCTAAATCATGGCTGACTTCGTGAGCCGTTGCCAAAAACACCACGTCCGATTCTTGAGCGATTTGCAGTGGATCCGTTAGTGGTAAAACTGGCATATCAATGATGCCCGCTAGCTTACCGTGCAGCTGCGCGATGCTCTTTCCCGCATCAACACTGTTGGCGGAAACGTATAAACCTGATAGCGTGAGTTGTGGGTGTTTATTAACCATTAACGCTAACTCTGCGCCGGTGTAACCGCTGGCTCCAATAATCGTGGTTTTTAGCATTGTGTGACATCCATATACTTAAAGGCTCAAATGACTATTCATATTTAATTTTTGCTTTATTTTGATTTTTTATTCATTAAATATGATTTAATATGTGTTTTACATTTTTGTGGTCTGTCTGTCAACAGGAGATTTGAAGAATCCATGCAATTACCAACTTTTCTAGAGGTCTATGAAGGACTCATCAGCACCTCTTCTATCAGCTCCACGGATCCGAGCTGGGATCAGGGCAATGCAAAAGTCATCGAAAAACTCGCATCTTGGTTTAAAGATCTGGGTTTTAGCGTTGAAGTGATCGAAGTCGAGCCAGGCAAGCACAATATGATCGCACGTATGGGTGAGGGTGAAGGTGGCCTTTTACTTGCTGGCCATAGTGATACCGTGCCATTCGATCAAGGGCGATGGAATTTTGATCCGCATAAACTGACGGAAAAAGGCAACCGCTTCTACGGTTTAGGCACAGCAGACATGAAAGGCTTTTTCGCCTTTATTTATGAAGCAGTGAAGAAAGTCGATTGGAGCAAGCAGAGCAAACCACTTTACGTATTAGCCACTTGTGACGAAGAGACCACCATGTTGGGCGCGCGACATTTCACAGCAAACGCCCCATTTAAGCCGGATTACTGCATCATTGGTGAACCCACCAGCCTTGTACCAATTCGAGGTCATAAAGGGCATGTGGCAAATGCCATTCGCGTAACAGGCAAGTCCGGTCACTCATCGGACCCAGCGCTTGGCGTTAACGCTATTGAGATCATGCATGAAGTCATGTTCGCCATGATGCAACTGCGTGACAAATTGATTAAAGAATATCACCATCCGGGTTTTGCCATTCCAAGCCCAACCCTAAACCTTGGACACATTCACGGTGGTGACAGCGCTAACCGTATTTGTGGTTGCTGTGAGCTGCATTACGACGTGCGTCCTCTTCCTGGCATTAGCCTTGATGGTTTAGAGAACATGTTGCGCGGAGCATTAAAAGAAGTCGAAGCGAAATGGCCAGGGAGACTGGAGATTATTCCATTGCATGAGCCTATTCCGGGTTACGAATGCCAACATGACCACCCATTTATTGGTGGTGTTGAAGAGATTTGCCAAACTAGTTCAGAAACCGTGAACTACTGTACTGAAGCACCATTTCTACAGCAGTTGTGTCCAACCTTGGTGCTCGGCCCTGGGTCAATCGACCAAGCCCATCAACCGGATGAGTTTCTATCCTTCGACTTTATCGACCCCACAATTGATGTGCTTTCAAAGGCGATGGTCAAGTACTGCTGTTAATACGCGTTTAAGCTCGAAAGTCTGTGCAGCTCGATTGAGCTGCATCTTTTTATCTTCACAATTTAGCGCTAGTCTTAACACTTATTTAACTTGTTATTTTGTAATTAATTTTCACTTCTTACTCTATGGCTGCCGTAAATTTGCTCTAAATCAGGAGACAGCGGAATAATTGCAAACTTAGTCTGCTTTATTTGACTATAACTGGTGCTTTTCGCTAGATTGGAGTCTTAACAAGGACAATGGATGTAGTTTTTTTACGAGGCAGGACGACAATGAACGAGAAATACGCCGCACTCAAAAGTAATGTGCGCATGTTAGGCCACTTATTGGGTAACACCATTCGCGATGCCCATGGCGAAGAAATCTTCGAGAAAGTGGAAACCATTCGTAAATTATCCAAATCAGCTCAAGCAGGGAATCAAGCAGACAGGGACAGCTTGATCGAAGAAATCAAACATCTACCTGATGAGCAGCTAACGCCCGTTACTCGCGCGTTTAACCAATTTCTAAACCTCACCAATATCGCTGAGCAATACCACACGATTTCACGCCATTGTGAAGAGCACATTTGCGAACCAGACGCGATTAACTCGCTGTTTTCTAAACTGGTACAAAACGATGTGAGCAAACTGGACACTGCCCAAGCGGTTCGTGATCTAAATATTGAATTGGTATTGACGGCTCACCCAACAGAAATTACGCGCCGTACGATGATCAACAAACTGGTCAAGATAAACGAGTGCTTATCAAAGTTGGAGCTAAGCGATCTTTCTTCTAAAGAGCGCAGAAAAACCGAACGCCGCCTAGAGCAACTGATTGCCCAAGGCTGGCATTCAGACGTGATTCGACAACAACGCCCAACTCCGTTGGATGAAGCAAAATGGGGCTTTGCGGTCGTTGAAAACTCGCTATGGGAAGCAGTACCGGACTTCCTACGTGAGATGAATGACCGTCTAAAATCTTACCTTGGAGAAGGTTTACCCATTGATGCTCGCCCAGTGCACTTCTCCTCTTGGATGGGCGGTGACCGTGACGGTAACCCGTTTGTTACTCACAACGTTACGCGTGAAGTCTTACTATTGTCTCGTTGGAAAGCCGCCGATCTTTATCTCAATGACATTAACGAGTTGATCAGCGAGCTGTCTATGACAGTTTCAAACGATCAAGTACGTGAACTTGCTGGCGAAGATCAGCACGAACCATACCGTGCGATCCTGAAGCAATTACGCACTCTGCTCAATGAAACCAAAGATATTCTCGATGCTAAGATCCACGGTCAAAAACTGGCCGTTAAAGCACCACTGCAAAAAGTCGAGCAACTTTGGGAACCGCTGTATGCCTGCTACCAGTCACTAAACGAATGTGGCATGGGTGTAATAGCCAACGGCTCACTACTGGATACACTACGCCGCGTAAAAGCATTTGGTATCCATCTTGTACGTCTTGATATCCGCCAAGAGAGCACGCGTCACTCAGACGTCTTGTCTGAACTAACTCGCTACTTAGGTATTGGTGATTACGAACAATGGAGTGAGCAAGATAAGATTGCTTTTCTAACTAACGAGCTGGCATCTAAACGTCCGCTTCTCCCTCGTGATTGGGAACCGTCTGAACCCGTCAAAGAGGTTTTGGATACCTGCAAGATTGTTGCAGCACAACCGCGTGAAGCGTTTGGCGCTTACGTTATTTCAATGGCACGTACCGCCTCTGACGTACTAGCCGTTCATCTACTGCTACAAGAAGCAGGTTGCCCTTACCGCATGGATGTGTGTCCTCTGTTCGAAACGCTAGACGATTTGAACAACGCAGAATCGGTCATTAAGCAGCTTATGGGGATTGACCTTTACCGTGGTTTTATCCAAAACCACCAGATGGTCATGATTGGTTACTCTGACTCAGCGAAAGATGCAGGTGTTATGTCTGCTGGTTGGGCTCAGTATCATGCGATGGAATCGTTAGTTAAAGTGGCTGAAGAAGAAGGCGTTGAGCTAACTCTATTCCATGGTCGTGGGGGCACAGTCGGTCGCGGTGGCGCACCTGCGCATGCTGCGCTTTTGTCGCAACCACCAAAAAGCTTGAAAGGCGGTTTACGTGTAACAGAGCAAGGCGAAATGATCCGCTTTAAACTGGGACTCCCAGATGTCGCAGTAAACAGCTTTAACCTATATGCAAGTGCGATTCTGGAAGCCAATTTGTTACCGCCACCGGAGCCAAAACAAGAATGGCGCGACTTGATGGAAGTGCTATCAGAAGTAAGCTGTGAGTCTTACCGAAATGTGGTTCGTGGCGAGCCAGATTTCGTGCCTTACTTCCGCCAAGCAACACCAGAACTCGAACTCGGCAAGTTGCCACTTGGTTCTCGTCCTGCAAAACGCAACCCTAAGGGCGGAGTAGAAAGCTTACGTGCAATCCCGTGGATCTTCTCATGGAGTCAAAACCGTTTGGTACTTCCTGCATGGCTAGGCGCAGGTGAAGCGATTCAATACTCGATCGATAAAGGCCACCAAGCATTGCTCGAAGAGATGTGCCGCGAATGGCCGTTTTTCTCTACTCGTCTCGGCATGCTAGAGATGGTGTACTCGAAGTGTAATATTGATATCTCTCGCTACTACGATGAGCGATTGGTGGATGAGTCGCTCCGTCCACTCGGTGAAAAACTTCGTGCTCAGCTTCAAGAAGACATCAAAGCGGTACTGAATGTAGAGAACAATGAAAACTTGATGCAGCATGACCCTTGGGGACTCGAGTCTATTCGCTTACGCAATATCTACGTTGAGCCATTGAATATGCTACAAGCAGAGCTGCTATACCGCACGCGTCAAACCGAAGAAGCCTCTGCAAACTTGGAAGAAGCGTTGATGGTGACGATTGCTGGTATTGCTGCTGGTATGCGCAACACAGGCTAATCGTTTCATTTTTAATAAAAAGCTGGGCAAATGCTCAGCTTTTTTTTATCACAGGATAATCGCACCAAAACAAAAGCAGTTAAATAAACCATAATAGACCCAAAAAATACCAAAATAAAAGAATAAAAAACCACAAGCTAACACTATTGATTATTATGTTAGTTTTTTAGGGTAATTTTGTCCTACTATTCCACTTCATGCTTATTATTTATATACTACTTGCCTGCTGAGAGCTCATAAATCCAATCATACCTGCTCCAGCCTTGATGGGACTCCCCATCGCTCTAGGTGATAAACGGCTTTAAGGTGACAGGACCAACATTGTTGGTGCTACTTATACATTAAAAAACTCAAGTGCCAGTAAGAGCGCAGCTGAAAGTATAAGTAGCTTGTTTACAAGTTTATTGACCATTTGGATTGAAGACATGTCATTACCACACGTAATCTTAACTGTTCTTAGCACTCGCGACGCAACCGGTTACGATATCACTAAAGAATTCTCTGCTAGCATCGGTTACTTCTGGAAAGCAAGCCACCAACAAGTGTACCGTGAACTCAACAAAATGGCTGAGAAAGAACTGGTTACTTGCGTATTAGAACCCCAAGAAGGCAAACCAGACCGCAAGGTTTACTCTATTACAGACGCTGGTCGCAGCGCTTTGGGAGAGTGGTTTGATCAACCAACTGCACACCCAACAGTTCGTGATGAGTTTTCAGCGAAATTGATGGCATGTGCCGTTCAACCTGCGGCTCCATTCCGTGACCAACTCGCCGAGCTAGTTGAAGAGTCTCGCAAACTGGTTTCTCACTACAAAGAAATTGAAGCGGCTTACTACGCAACGCCGTCAACTTTAGATAAACAAGCTCGCCTAGAACGTCTAACGCTTCGCCGTAACCTTCTGTTACGTGAAACTTGGATCACTTGGGCAGAAGAAGTTCTAACTGAACTTGAAGTGATTGGTTAAACTCCTTTTGCTTTGATAAAACGAAAAAGGCTTGCCACTTGGCAAGCCTTTTATCTTTTTGAAACCAGATTTACGCACCGACTACTGCGCGAGGACGAACACCCAACGTATGGCATAACGCGTAAGTCATCTCTGCACGGTTTAGTGTATAGAAGTGAAAATCCTTAACCCCTTCACGACTCAGCACACGCACCATATCAATAGCTTGGCTAGCTCCTACAAGCTGGCGAGTCACCGGATCATCATCCAAGCCATCGAATTGTTTGCTCATCCACCCTGGTACTTTCACGTTGTTCTGTGCCGCAAAGCGAGACGCTTGCTTAAAGTTCGATACAGGCAAAATTCCTGGCACAATTTCTACGTCAATTCCTGCTGCGACACAACGGTCACGGAATCGCAGGTAAGACTCAACGTCAAAAAAGAACTGAGTAATAGCACGGTTTGCACCTGCATCTACCTTACGTTTTAGGTTCAATAAGTCAGACTGTGCGCTTTTAGCTTCAGGGTGAACCTCAGGGAATGCAGCAACGGAGATATCGAAATCGTGGCGTGATTTCAGCAGCTCAACCAAATCCGAGGCATACATATCAGGCGCACCGCCACCTGGAGGAATATCACCACGCAGAGCGACGATATTTTCAATACCATTGTTCCAATAATCATCGGCAATATTAATCAACTCTTCACGAGTCGCATCAATACAAGTGAGATGGGGAGCGGCAACCAATCCGGTTGTTGCTTTAATTTCTTTAATGATGGAGTGTGTTCTGTCACGCTCGCCGGAGTTCGCACCGTAAGTCACAGAAACAAATTTAGGTTGAAGCGTTTTAAGACGGTGCACTGAATTCCAAAGTGTTTCTTCCATCTTAGCGCTGCTTGGCGGAAAAAACTCAAACGATACATTGATGTTATCTGATAACTCAGCAATATTCTGGTTCAAGGCGTCGATATGGCCTGCGTGCGTATATCCCATCTTACTCTCCCTGCGGCACTCCGCCACGAAAACAAATCCTTAAAATCGACGTTTAGACGTCTATATGTCTACAGAATGTATTGAATACGATTTAATGTCAACCTTGTAATTATGAATTTTTCTCAAGTTAATAATGAAGATAGTTCAAGTTTCTACTTGAGCATCATCTCGCCATTTTGCACGGGTTATGACTTCAGTATGGCACTGATAGGGGAATAAAAAACCCTGGATTAATTCCAGGGTTTTTAGGTCAATCGCAACTTTAAAATAAACCAGCCAATCGGTTGAGGTCGGATTGAATAGCGCCGGCTGTCACTTCTCTGCCTGCGCCTGGTCCTCGAATGACCAGAGGGTTATCTTTGTACCACTTGCTCTCTATGGCAAAAATGTTATCGCATGGCAATAAGTTGGCGAGCGCGTGCTCACGAGACAACGCTTCGACTCCCACCGTTGCTTTACCATTTTTTTCTAAACGCGCCACATAGCGAAGCACTTGATCGTTTCTCTGTGCTTTTGTCAGACGCTCTTGAAGTATTTCACTCAACAACGCTCCATTATCGAAGAAATCATCTAAGCTCAGTTCTCTTAATTCTTCTGGCACCAAAGACTCAACTTTAACGCTGTCTGGTTCTATATCTAGGCCCGATTCTCGAGCCAAGATGACTAACTTACGCATTACATCGGAGCCATCTAAATCAGAACGAGGGTCAGGTTCGGTTAACCCTTGCTGCCAAGCAAGATCGACTAAATCATTAAATGGCACAGAACCATCAAACTGTTGGAACAGCCATGATAGCGTCCCCGAGAAAATACCCGATAGAGCGACGATTTCATCCCCACTTTCACGAAGATCTCGCACGGTATGGTTTATCGGTAACCCAGCACCAACCGTTGCGTTGTATAGCCAATGACGACCAATTTTAGCGAATGCATCTTGAACCTGATGGTAGTACTGACTATCTGCGGAACCGGCCACTTTGTTAGCGGAAATCAAATGAATGCCTTGCTGTGCGATTTCTACGTAGCGCTGAGCTAACTCTTTACTCGCGGTAACATCAAGCACGACGGCTTCATCATAGCTTTTAAGCGCTCCCAAACGTGCCAGCCAATCCCCATTGTTGGCTATGCTTTCATCATCAAATCGTTCAGCAACACTCGCCGCCTCAATACCTTGCTCATCGAACCAATAGGTTTGGCTATCCACAACCGCGACAAGATCAAAGCTCATACCATGACGTTTTTCGAGCTCACTTTTTTGCGTCGCAAATAAATTTAACCAACTAGAACCAATATTACCCTTGCCACATAAAGCCACTGCCACGCGTTTTTGCGCTTGGAACAACTGGCTATGAATCGTTTGAACCAACGCCTCGGTATCAGTACGGCGCAAAACAGCGACTAGGCTCAGCCCTGAGTCTGTTTCAGAGATAAATTCTACCGGAGAGTGCTTTAGCTTCTGATAAAAGCCAAAGCAATGATTGGCGTTTTTCGTAACGCCTGCACCTACCGCAGCTAAGAGCGAGTAACCTTCTTTTAGCTTAATTTCTGCCTCTACCGCAAGCTCTTGCAAGTGTTTCAATGCACCACCGGCAATTTCTGCGGTGTAAGCCAAGCGTAGCGTATGCTGATCGGATTGAGCTTCAAATGCCAGTGGCTCTAATTGCGCGCGCTGCAACGCTTGTAATACATCACTCTGTGTTTTTTCGAAGTCGTGCCCATGCATGAAAGACAACTGCACCAATAAAACATCATCCAGTGAAGTAATAATTTTAGCGCCACGACCAGATGCCAATACACGCTCAATACGAGTAGAACCCGACTCTGGCAGATAGCTACACTTGAGATTAAGGTCCATGGTACTTTGCGCCACAGGCTGAAGCGTACGACTGTGTAGCACTGGGGCAGCTAAGCGAGCAAGTTCACTGGCTTCATCCAATCGAAGTAACGGTAATAAACAAGCGTCAGACACCAAACGTGGATCGGCACTATAGACACCAGCAACATCACTCCAAATCGTGACAGTACTGACTTCAGCAAGCGCGCCTATGACCGTTGCAGAATAGTCAGAGCCGTTACGACCAAGTAGAATGGTTTCTCCTGCCTCGTTCTGAGCCATAAAGCCAGTAATTACCACACGTTTATGGTTATGCTGCGCGAGGATCTCTTTAATTAAAGGGTATGAACGAGCGCGATCAACCTCTGGTTGAGTTCCCGCTTCTGCACGTAAAAACGCTCGTGCATCTTGTGCAACCGCAGGGATAGAACGTTGAGATAATAACGCGGCCAATAGGCGAGCAGACCATACTTCTCCGTGTCCCAGTACCGCAGCTTTTTGCGCATTAGTGAGTGGTGCAGTCAGTTCCGAGAGAGTACTGAACTCATCATGTAATAAAGCTAACAGCTCTTCTTTTGCTTCACTCTCCAACAAGCTTTCTATTAGCTCAGTTTGGAACTGTCTCAAGCTTTGAAGCGCTTCATGCGCAATTCGGCCATCTTTACTTAACCCTTCCAAAAACTCAATCAAGCGGTTAGTGGTTTTTCCTGCAGCAGATACGACCACAAGATCATTTTCTGTCGAATACTCCTTGAGAATACCCACAACGCGTAAGTAGCATTCTGGGTTTGCTAAGCTACTGCCACCAAACTTATGCAGCTGACGTTGTACAGTCATTGTTATCGTCTCCTATTACTGGGTAGCTTTAGCGAACGCTTGTTCTAAATCTGTGATGAGGTCTTGTGCATCTTCCAAACCGACAGACAAACGCAATAGTTGATGAGAGACCCCAGCCTCCGCCAGCGCCTCCTCACCCATTGCACGGTGCGTCATAGATGCTGGGTGGCAAATCAAACTTTCTACACCACCTAATGACTCTGCTAATGAAAACAGTTGGAGCTCTTTCACAAACACCTTTAACTGCTCAAACGAACCAGCAAACTCAAAACTCAACATAGAGCCAAAGCCCGTTTGCTGCTTTTTAGCAATGTCGTGACCTGGATGTTCCGGCAGGCTTGGATGATAGATAGTTTTAACTAACGCTTGTTTCTGTAGGTAAGCTAGTACCTGCTGTGAGCTCTCTTCATGTACTCTCATACGAGCAGCAAGCGTACGAATACCTCGCAGTGTCATGTAACTATCGAAAGGTGTGCCCGTTGCACCAATACAATTACCCCACCATGCAAGCTCTTCTGCATGCGCTTCTGTGTTGGTGATGATTACTCCACCAATTACGTCCGAATGACCGTTGATGTACTTTGTTGTGGAGTGGATAACAAAATCCGCACCTAGCTCTAAAGGTTTTTGGTACACGGGTGTCAAAAAGGTATTGTCCACCGCAACTAACGCGCCGATTTGTTTCGCTTTTTCACAAGTAGCTGCAATATCCACTACGCGAACCAGAGGGTTTGACGGAGTTTCTAGCAAAATGAGTTTTGGTTTTTGTGCCAATGCAGCATCTAAAGCCTGTTCGTCTGATTGATCGACAAACTGAACCTTAAAATCGCCTTTGTTAGCTCGGGTATTAAAAAGACGATAGGTACCACCATAACAATCGTGAGGAGCAATAATGAGATCATCTGGGCCGAGAAAAGCGGAAACCCATAAATTTAATGCCGACGTACCGCAGTTAGTAACAACCGCTCCTTTTCCAGACTCAAGTTCAGATAGCGCACTTTCCAACAGTCCGCGGTTTGGATTACCAGATCGTGTGTAATCATACTTGGGCACTTCACCAAAAGCAGGAAAACCATAGTTAGTGGAAAGATAAATAGGTGGAACGACAGCATGATATTGGCTGTCTGATTCAATACCAGTGCGTACTGCAATGGTCGCAGGTTTGCGAGTGCTCATGGGTGTATCCTTTCACGGGTAATGACTTCTAAATAGGAATGCGCTATATCTAATGAGTAACATAAAGTGATCAACACGCTTCCTTTGCTGTTATGTTCACTTTACTCGTCAAAAAATGAGACGTCAACACTTCTAGACGTCTATATGTCTTTGCTTATGGCGGTAAATGCAGCTAAAATCAGCACCTAAATTATTTTTAACCGATTACATAAATGAAGGTGTGCAATGGCTGACTGGAATGGCGAATACATTAGCCCATATGCAGAGCACGGCAAAAAAAGCGAACAAGTAAAAAAAATTACCGTCTCTATCCCGCTAAAAGTTTTAAAGGTGCTAACTGATGAGCGTACTCGCCGTCAGATCAATAACTTACGCCATGCAACCAATAGCGAATTGCTATGCGAGGCATTTTTGCACGCGTACACAGGTCAGCCACTTCCGACAGATGAAGACCTTCGTAAAGACCGTCCTGATGATATTCCAACAGAAGTAAAAGCGCTGATGACGGAAATGGGCATCGAATTTGAGTCATTCGACGAAGAATAAAAAAGCCTGATAAAAGGTTTCAGGTAATAACTCTTGCCTCGAGCCAAATGGATGACATAAAAAATGGGACGCAATAGCGTCCCATTTTTTGTGTATCACATCTGAAAGATATATTACTCTGCCATGTAGTTTTCAGGCATCTCGATACGAGCTACACCTGAATTAACCGCCGCCTGAGCAACCGCTTTTGCAACACGTGGTAGCAAACGTGAATCCATTGGTTTTGGAATAATATAGTCCGCACCAAACTCTAGCTTATCAACACCGGCAGCCTTCAATACGGCTTCAGGTACAGGCTCTTTTGCTAGCTCACGAATCGCCTCAACGGCTGCAAGTTTCATTTCATCATTGATTTCACTTGCACGCACATCAAGAGCACCGCGGAAAATGAATGGGAAACACAATACGTTGTTAACTTGGTTAGGATAATCACTACGGCCAGTACCCATGATCAAGTCATCACGAACTGCGTGAGCAAGTTCCGGCTTGATTTCAGGATCCGGGTTAGAACATGCGAATACGATTGGCTTATCTGCCATCAACTTCAACGCTTCCGCTGGCAATAGGTTTGGACCAGATACACCTAGGAACAGATCTGCACCTTCAATCACGTCTTCTAGTGTGCGCTTATCTGTATTGTTCGCAAATAGCTGCTTATATTCATTAAGATCATCACGACGAGTGTGAATCACACCTTTGCGATCTAGCATGTAGATTTTTTCGCGCATTGCGCCGCATTTGATCAGAAGCTCCATACACGCTACAGCGGCAGCGCCAGCGCCAAGACAAACAATTGTTGAATCTTCAAGTTTCTTACCTTGAAGTTCGATTGCATTCAGCATACCCGCTGCCGTTACAATAGCAGTACCATGTTGATCATCGTGGAATACTGGTACATCACAACGTTCAATCAGACGCTTTTCAATCTCAAAACAGTCTGGTGCTTTAATATCTTCAAGGTTGATACCGCCAAAAGTGTCTGCAATGCTCGCAACAGTATCAACAAATTCATCGATCGTGCGGTGCTTAACTTCAATATCAATAGAGTCAAGACCTGCAAAACGCTTAAACAGTAACGCTTTACCTTCCATCACTGGCTTAGATGCAAGTGGACCTAGGTTACCTAGACCTAGAATAGCGGTACCGTTAGAAATAACAGCAACCATGTTCCCTTTTGCAGTGTACTTGTACACGTTATCCGGGTTTTGTGCGATTTCACGCACTGGCTCTGCAACACCAGGGCTATATGCAAGGGCAAGATCACCCGCCGTTTCCGCAGGCTTTGTCAGTTCGACAGCAATCTTTCCTGGAGTTGGATAAGCATGGTAATCCAATGCTTTTTGGCGATGTTCTTCTTCTGGAGTGGCTGCTTGGTGGTTGTCTTCAGACATGGACGTTTCTCTTTTTTATTTTTAGGTAAGGGGGCATAAATTCTATCGGATAGAAATCAAACTTCATAGGCAAGATTGCGAGCAATATCCTTAAAAAGCCGATAATAAAAGAGATTAGACCAGATAACGGGGTTAAGCACCCGATTTTCGAGTCAGGTGCTCTTTCTTCTTACTATTATTGGAGTATGCAAACTTAGAAAGTATCGTTACTCTTCGTCCACGTATTGCGCTTGGAGATAATTCTCAATACCAGACATTTCAATCAAGCCAAGTTGCGTCTCTAGCCAATCAACATGTTCTTCTTCATCTTCAAGAATATCTTGGAAGAGATCTCGAGACACATAATCTCGAATGTCTTCAGCGTAGGCAATCGCATCTTTTAAATCTGGAATAGCCGCCATTTCAAGCTTTAAGTCACACTCGAGCATTTCCTTGGTATCTTCACCAATCATCAACTTACCTAAATCTTGTAGGTTCGGTAGGCCTTCAAGGAACAAAATACGCTCAATTAGATGATCGGCATGCTTCATCTCATCGATAGATTCGTGATATTCCTTGTCTGCTAGGTGCTTTAAGCCCCAGTCTTTATACATTCGGGCGTGAAGAAAATACTGATTAATAGCGACGAGCTCGTTACCGAGCACTTTATTGAGATGTTGAATGATGATTGGATCGCCTTTCATGACAAAACCCTCCTCTTTGGCTTCATTTAAATGTAGAAGCAAATGAGAAGGTGTCAAAATGTAAGGCAAATAATTACTGCATACTTACAGCAATTAGCTAGCTTGTTTAAATTCCGTGTAACTAGTTTCCGCTAAAATTTCCTTGGCCTGTCTGATGCACTTACCACATTGGCTGCCCAATGCCGTGCACTTTTTGATTCCTTTAATATCTGTTACGCCTTCATCTATCGCCAACTTCCTAATTTTTTTGTCGGAGACACCATGGCAAAGACAAACGAACATACTCAAAAAACCTATAAAACTAATCTGTGACAAACAATATAAACAAGAATAGTTCTTGTTACCAGTCGCATTATGGTGTCCGCTCAGAATATTTGGTTATAACGATTTTACCGCTGCAGGAAAAGATCAAAGGGTTAAGAGGGGTGAGTAAAAGTGTTAAGATACAAAGCCGGTAAAACTCTGTTTTTAAATCGAAAAAGTGACGTCTTTTATTTCAACACTTATAACTAAATGTAATCTAGAAATGAAAAAGGGAAGCCTAAGCTTCCCTTTTCGATGCGCTTTCTTCAAAAAGAAGAACAGTGCAAGATTTCGTTTAATTCGCTATGAATTAGTCGAAGATCTTAGCAACAACACCAGCACCTACTGTACGGCCACCTTCACGGATCGCGAA